>JAIRTK010000478.1 GCA_031254955.1 Opitutaceae bacterium | reverse complement strand
AATGGCAGACCGTCGAGGCCACGCTGGTGAACCGCCACATCACGGTGGTGTTGAACGGCGTGACCATCATCGACAACCAGCCCGTGCTCGGCTGCACCGGCGGCGCGCTCACGTCGGATGAATTTGTCCCCGGCCCCATCTACCTGCAAGGCGACCACAGCGACGCGCACTACCGCAACATGGTTGTCCGCCCGGTGGCGAACTAAACGCCGCCAGAGCGCCGCGAGATCACGCGGGCCGGCATCGCGATGTTACGCGGGCCGGCGAAGTGCGGTCGCCCGCGCGGTGGCTGGTGGTGGTGTATGGTGTGGTGGTGGTGTGTGTGTGGTGGTGTGTGTGTGGTGGTGTGTGTGTGGGGAGAGAGAGAGAAACGCCGTCAGCGTCGCCGGTCGTTTTTCCTATGCGCATCCTGAACCCGGTTCACCTTGAGCAATTGAAGTGACGCACCGCGCAGGATCTGACGCGAGAGCAGGCCCGTCGCAATTCGCCGCGTCGCGCTTGGCATCGTGGGTGCGCCGCCTCTCCTCGCGCCAGCGCGCAGCCATGCGCAAACGCGTCTTGCGCCAGCGTGTCCGGGGAGCGCACGCGAGATGCGTGCGCTCCCCAAGCGCGGCAGGTCTTGGCTTGATGTAGCGCAGGTTTCCAAACCTGCTCGACGGCGCTCCGCGCCGCCCAAGTGGAGCGGCGTCCAAGCTGCGTGATGTCCAAGCTGCCGTGGCGTCCAAGCGCTGCGGTGGCCAAGTGGCGTGGCGCGGTGTCGAGGCTGTCGAGCAGACTTGGAAGTCTGCGCTACGTCAGGCAGGGCTTGCGTCAGGCTTGCGCTGTGGGGGCTGGCGCGCGGCCAAAGGGCGTTTCTTTGGGGTTAGAACTGCCAGCGGTAGCCGGCGGTGAGGCCCCAGAGTTGGGCGTATTTTTCGCCGTGGCTGACTTCGTAGTCGAGATGGAGTTGGTGCGCGGCGGCGGGTTGCCAGACGGCTCCAAGGCCGAGTTCCATGCGGGCGCCGTCGATGTTGAGGCGGAGGCGTTGGTGGCCGTTGCGGATGGCGCCGCCGCGGCTGGTGAGCACGGAGCCGCCGAGGCGGGCGTAGGGGTGGAGGTGGGCGGCGTTGGCGAGGGGGATCGGTTTGCTGAGGCGGTAGCTTAGGCGCGTGTGGAAGGCGTCCATGTCGGCGGCGGTGATGGCGATGAGGGTGATGTGGGTGCCGGTGTAATAGCCTTGGGCGCAGGTGATGGAGAGGGCGGGGTTGGCGATGCCGGCGTTTTCATAATGAACGCCGGTTTCGGCAGAGTGGGCGCTTGCTGATGGTGAGGTTTTGGGTGGGTGCCGGCAGATGCGGCAGCGTGACGCGGAGGGCGGCGAGGATGAGAGCGCGGAGGCGAGGAGGACGAGGGGGGCGCGGGCGATGCGGACGATGCGGGCTGCGAGGCGAGAGTGGCGGGTTTTATGGTGGCGGGTGATGGGTGATGGGAGGAGGAAGATGGGAGGAATGAGAGGAATGGGGCGGATGGGAGGCGGGTGGGTGGGATGAGGAAGTGCGCTGGCGCAAGTGCCTTTCGTATTCCGCTTTCTAAAATCCGCCTTCAACTGGCGCCTTCGCTGTGTTCGGTTTGGTAGGCTTTGGCCGCCACGTCGATGATGTCGCTGGGGATGCCTGCTGTCGCGCCTTTGGCATAGCCGAGGAGTTGCACGCGCCACATTTTGGGGGCGGCTTCGGGGAGGGGGGCGTCGCGCCAAGGGCTTTCGAGGGCGGGGTATTCATGGTCGAAGGCGCCGGTGCCGTGGTCCACGCGCACGAGGAAGTAATGGTAGTCGCCTTTGGCAAAGCGCACGGCGCGCTGGTTCTTTTCGATGAAGGCGGTGTAGCTGGGGTTTTCGCCGGTGGCGGTGGGCGGGGTCTTTTTGGAGAGGGGGTTGAGGCAGAGGAGTTCGCGGATGGCGTCGTCGAGACGTCCGGTTTTGTTGAGGAGGATTTCGTTGCAGAGGGCGACGGCCAGAGAGATGGCTCCGCAGTCGGACTGGTGGAGGGTATCGAGGCCGGTGG
Source organism: Opitutaceae bacterium (assembly GCA_031254955.1). GTDB lineage: Bacteria > Verrucomicrobiota > Verrucomicrobiia > Opitutales > Opitutaceae > Termitidicoccus. Next base: position 2,217 of record JAIRTK010000478.1, on the reverse strand, counting down.
GGGTGGTGTTGGGGCGGACGTAGTTAGTGAGGCCGGAGGGGGGATTCCAGAAGGCTTCGTTTTTGTTGCCGGTGTGTTCTTCGGCGAGGGCGTAGGCGGCTTTTTGCCAGCGGAAGGTGTCGGTGAGGAGTTGAGGGGCTTTTTGGCGCGCGTTGGTCTGGGGGGGGGGGGATGCCGCGGGCATTCTGGAATGACGTGACGAAGTTCTACAGGGAAGGAAGACGGTCATGATCCCCGCCCTGCGCGAGAAGCTGGACAAGCTGCTGCGGCTGGCCGAGCGTGGCGCGCCCGGCGAGGCCGCTTTGTGCGCCCGGCAAGTTTCCTTTGTGCTCGCGGATTTTCTTTGCGCTCGTGGATTTCTTTTGCGCTCGCAAGTTCTCCTCGCGCTCGTGCCCGAGAGTTCTCCCTGCGCACAAAAGCGCTCCGCCGCCACTTCATTCTCGTCGCTTCGCCCCGCCGCCGCCGCGCCCTCGCCCCGCCGCCGCGCCCCGAATCGGCATCAAGGCGCACCAGCCAGCCGCGCCCCGGCCCAGCCGTTTTCCGTTGCATGACGCCGCCTTTTTCGGCGATGATTGCGGCATCATTTTTCATCAGGACATGCCTCAACCGTTGCGGATTGTCACCTACAACATCGCCCACGGGCGCGGCCTGAAACCGATCCAAGGGCTTGGCTCGCGACGCGGGATGCGCGCCCAGCTCATGAAAATCGGACGCCTGCTGCGCAGCCTGGCGCCCGATGTCGTGGCGATCCAGGAAATCGACGAAGACTCGTCATGGGCGGGCAACTTCGACCAGCTCGAATTCCTGCGCCGCTGCGCGCATTTTCCCCACGCGGTGTTCGGCGTGAACAACCGCCGCAACGGCCTGCTGCGTTTCAATTACGGAAACGCCATCCTCTCCCGCCACCCAATCGCGGACTCCGAGAACATCGTCTTCGGGAAAAAAGCCATCGGCGAAAAAGGATTTCTTTACGCGGAAATCGACGTGCACGGCAGCCGCGTGCCCTTTGTGAACATGCACCTGCACCACAGTTCGCGCGCCCGGCGGCTCAAGCAAGTCGGCATGGTGATGGCTTACCTCGACCGCAAACGCCTTGAGCGGCACACCGACTGGCGCGTGCCGCCCATCGTGTGCGGCGACCTGAACAACCCCTCGCACAAAACCGACGCCACCGCCTCGCTCTTCCAGTATTTTTTGCAACACGGCCACTACATGCTCTATCCGGTCTCGGGCCGCACCTATCCCTCGCTGCTGCCGCAGAGGCTGCTCGATTTCGTGTTTCTCCCGCCCGGCTGCGCCGCCACGAGTTGCCGCGTGGTGCGCTCCTTCCTCTCCGACCACCGCCCCGTCATGGTGGAGTGCAGGTTGAAGTAGCGAAGAGAAGCATCGACCCGGAACGCTGCGTGCATTGGAAGACGCGGCGGCCACGATTCTCCCCGCCAAGACCGTGGGCGAGCTTCCGCAGGGCGCTTTGTGCATTGAAAGGCGCGGTGTCCGCGCCGTCCATTTTGCCGGAAAGCGAAGGCAGGGAGGCCTCGCCGAAGCCTCCGTCGGACGGGGTTTGATGTTTGGAATTTCGTGAGTAAATCGGGGTGTTGTCTCGGAGGCCTCCCTGCCTTCGCCAGCCGAGGGAGCATACCCTTTTTCACTCAAAACGATAATAAAGAGGCGCAGCCTGATAGGAAATTATGGAGTGCGATGGCGGAGCAAAGCGACGCCACCGCTGTTCGCCGGCGATGGCGGGCTGGCAAGCCCAAGCTTTTCCCGGCAGCCGAAAGCGGCGTCGCCAGGCTTCACCCTCTGCCGCCGCACTCCAAACAGGCGCCCGTTATCATAGGTTTGAGTGAGAAAGGGTATCTGCTCCCAAGATTTTGCATCACGATGAAACCTAGGTTTCCAAACACGTCTAATACCCTTTCCCAACGAGATTGTGTCTTCTGGGTAGAGCGGTCTTGCCGAGACCGCTGGCGTTTGTGGTGAGCTGTTTCCGGCGGTTTCGGCGTTCCGGGCGAAGCGACAATTCGTCAATCTTCCCACTGGATAAAGTGTAATTTAATTCGGAAATAGTATTATACCAATTCCCAATGAAAACCACTCCTTTGTAGGGGCGTCGCTTGCGACGCCCGGCTTGATAACCGTGCTCCAGCAACGGGCTTCGCAAGCGAAGCCCCTACATGGTTCTGCTTCTAAAATGTAATTCTCACTGGGAAATGGCAT
>JAIRTK010000466.1 GCA_031254955.1 Opitutaceae bacterium | reverse complement strand
GAGAAAATGAGGGACGGGGTGCTTTCCTCTTTCTTCTTCTCTTTCCTCGTTCTCCCGGTCCGTTTCTGGCAAAATTGAGGTTATACCCTTTCCCAATGAGATTGTGTTTTAAGGCAGGGCGATCTCGGCGAGACCGCCGACGGTTGCCAAGGAATGCCGCGGCGGTTGTCAGGCTTCTCGCTTCGCTCGGAACGGCGAAACCACCCTGCCCGCCACAAGCTTTTCGTTAAGGGTAGGGCGAGGCGTCCCGCCGAGCCTCGAACGGTTCCCACGGCTCGGCGGGACGCCTCGCCCTACCTGAAGGGGGATTTTTGGCTGCTAAGGGTATCACTACTCGCTATTTTGGGGCACACTTGAGAAGGGGAGGGGAGCTGGTCGGGCCGGGGTCAGTGCAGGAAGCCGAGGAAGGCGGGGGCGGTGGGTTTGCGGCGCGGGGTGAAGATTTTTTTCCTTCGGCGCGGGCGGCTGTTTTTCGCGACGAGCGAGAAGCCTTCGCGTTGATGGCTGTCCACGAGCAGCACGCGCGGGTCGTCGGGTTCGCCCGTGAGGTTGAGGTTGAGCTGGCTGAGCACGAGCGTGAGCGCTTCCCGTCCGACGAGTTGGTAGCGTTGGTCGGCGCCGGCGGCGTCGGTGGGCGGTTCCGAGAGGTCGATGCTGGCAAAGGATACGTCCCGCGGGATGCTCACGCCGATGTCGTGCAGCAGGTGATAGACGCTCGCCGCGCTGATGACGACTTCGGGGCGGTGGGTGGCGAGCCAGCGGCGGAGGTGGCCGGGCGAGATTTCCGGCTTGGGCAGGATGGGGATGCGGTCGGTCTCGGGGATTTTCGATTGGTAGTAGAGGAAGGAGGAGGTGAAGAGGGTGTGCCCGATGCCGCCTTCGTTGTAGGTCATCACCAGGCCGAGGCGGCGGTGGCCGAGTTCGGTGCAGGTCGCCAGCATTTCGTCCATCATTTGCTGGTAGTGCGGGCAGGCGCGGTGGAGGCGGGGTTTCACGATGCTGTAGCCGGCGGTGGCCACGGAGAGGCCGCTGATGTCGAGGTCGATTTCGGCGACTCCGCTGGCAAAGGGCGCGATGATCACGCCGCGGATGCCGCGCGCGAGGAGGATGGCGCGCAGGCGTTTCGTGTTCATGCCGGGGTCGGCAAGGTAGAAGACGTCGACTTCGTAGCCGATGGCGGCGGCCATTTCGCGCGCGCCGTCGAGCATGCAGAGGATGGGGCTGTAGTGGCGCACTTGGTCGCGCGTGAGTTCGGGGATGACGAAGGCGATGTTGGAGGGCGCGCGGTCGGCGCGGACGGTGCGCAGGTGCATCATCAGTTCGGTGATGCGGGGGTCGCTGCGGTAGCCCATTTTTTCGACCAGTTTGAGGATGGTGGCGCGGCGTTTGGCGGAGATTTTGGAGCTGTTGCGCAGGGCGAGCGAGACGGTGGAGACGGACACGCCGGCCGCTGCCGCGATTTCTCTCATGCTTACCGTCGTGGTCAGGGGGAACATGGGGGGCGAGGGTGGCGGGGGGGCGGGCAAAGGTCAACTATTGACCGGCGCGGGGGTGGAAATCTTCGGGGAATGCGGTTTGGCTCGTCGGTCATGATTCCTGCCTCAGTTTCCTCCTCTTCTGGTTTTGTCCTGGTCCGGCTCGCGTTGCGTGTCGTCGCGGCGTGGTTGTTTTTTTTGGTGATGGCGCCGGGGTGGGCCGCCGATTATTCGTTTACGGTGGCGCCGGATGGCGTTGGCCTCGTGGTTTCGCCCGATGGGGGGCGCGCGGTGTTCGCGCCGGTGTTTGCGGTGTTGCACGCGGAAAAGAATCCCAATCTTACGACGCGTTTTGGCAAGTTTCGGGACAGGGGGTTGACGGGCGAGGACACGGGTTCGGCCTATCATGTGTTGACGTGGGGCGCGGCTTCGGTGGCGGCGAAAAACACCGGGCATGTCGCCGATGGGTTCGATCCGGATGCCGATCGCGGTTATGGCGCGGAGCGCACGGCGAATTTGTTTGAGGCGGGCAGGCTTGTTTATTTGCGCGCCAGCGCGGCGCGGGCGGAGGGTGGCGGCGGGGGCGATGGGGGTGGCGCGAGCGGCGGGGGCGGCGTTCGTCGTGTCACGTGGGTGTTTCCGGAAAATGATTTGGTGGCGTTGGAGGCGGTGCTGGAGTTGTCCGGGGATGGCACGGCGCCGTCGTTGACTTTTTCGGCGCGGGTGAAGCAGGCGGGTTGGTGGTCGTTTGGTTATGCGGGAGCGCCGGCGTGCGCGCCGGACGAGCTTGATGAGCTTTGGCAGCCGTTGATTTATACCGAGCGGCGTTTTCCGGAGGATGCGTATCTGGAGCCGGCGTTTCGTTGTCCGCTGGCGACGACGTTGGTGTCGAGGGGCGGCGTGACTGTCGGGGTGATGGCGGACCCGGCGGAGTTTCCTTTCCAGCCGTTGCCGAATCTGGGCAATTCCCGTTTCGGCGTGGCGTTGCGCAACCAGGCCGGGCGGGCGCAGCCGATGCTTTTCGCGCCGGTGCTCGGCGGCGCCGGCTCCCGGCTCGCGAGGGACGGCGCGTTTGCGTTTACCAGCCGGTTGATCGTCTCGGGCAAGGCGTTGAGCGCCACGGTCGAGGAGCAGGCGCGCCGGGTGTATGGGTTCGCCGACATCCGCCACAATGTCCTCGGCTCGCTCAACACCGCGTTTGAGAACACCGTCGCGTATGGGTTGAGCGAATACGCGCGCTTCAACCGGGAGCTGCGCGGCTTCGCCTACGACACCGACGTGCCCGGCTCGGTGAAAAACGTCTCCGCGCTGCACCCGCTCTCCGTCGCGCTCGTCACCGACAGCCGCGAGATCTACGAGAACCTGGTGTATCCGCAGGTCGAATACTTCATCTCGCGCGAGCGTTTTCTCTACTCAATCCATCTCGACGCGAAAGGGCAGGGGGTCTCCACCCGCCTCGGCGGCGACGGCGCCCCGCTCAACGAATACGCCACGCTTTACGCCATGACCGGCAGGCGCGCGCCCTTCCTGCTGCAAATCGCGGAAAAACTCCAGCCCCAGACCCGCAGCATCAACCTGAACGCCCAACTGCGCGGCGAATTCTGGGCCAATTCCCTCGCGCTCCATCGCGCCACCGGCGACAAAAAATGGCTGGAGCGCGCCGTGCGCGACGCCGACGACTATCTGAAAAAACGCGTGCTCACGCGCCAGCGCACCTTCGACGACCCCGACTCGCGCGGCATGTTTTTCTGGACCTCCTACGCCGCGCAATGGATCGAGTTATACGAACTCTACGAGGAGACCGGCGAAAAACGCTTCCTCGACGCCGCGCGCGACGGCGCGCGCATCTACGCGCAATTCACGCACATGGCGCCGCGCATCCCCGGCGGCGACGTGACCGTCAACGAGGACGGCCACGCCCCCTCGTATCGCAAGAGCAGCAAGCAACGGCACTACACGCGCATCCAGATCGCCCCCGAGACCGTGCCCGCGTGGCAGGTTTCGGAAATCGGCCTCACGCCCGAGTCGTCCGTCACCAGCCGCGGGCATCGCGGCATCCTGCTCGCGTGCTACGCGCCCTGGATGCTGCGCATCGCGGAGCGCACCGGCGACGCCTTCCTGCACGACATCGCGCGCAGCGCGATCATCGGACGCTACACGACCTTTCCCGGCTACCACCTCAACACGGCGCGCACGACCGCCTACCAGAAGCCGGACTTCCCCGAGCGCCCCTTGCACGAACTCAACTCGACCACCTCGCTGCACTACAACCACATCTGGCCGCACATCGCGATGCTGCTCGACTACCTCGTGGCCGACGCGTTTGAAAAATCGCGCGGCCAGGTCGATTTCCCCGGACGCTACGCCGAGGGCTACGCGTATCTCCAACAAAAAATCTACGGCGACCGTCCGGGAAAAATCTTCGGGGAGGAAAACCTCTGGCTCTGGATGCCGCGCGGCGTCGTCACCGTGACGCATCCCGAACTCAACTACATCACCGCGCGCGGCGAAAACAGCTTCCACATCGCGCTCACCAACCAAAGCAAACAACGCGTGAGCGCGCAGGTGCGCCTCAACCCCGCGCTTGTCCCCTGGCCGGCGAACGTCAAGACCGTGACCGTGGAATCGCGCGACGCCTCGGGACGCAAAACCGCCGGCACGCTCAACACCGCCGGAAGCGCCGGCGTGGACGTGGAGCCGGAGGGGCTGACCGTGGTGTCCTTTCGCGGCGTGACGCCGCAAATCGGATTCCAGCGCGAGATGGTCGGCGCGGGCGGCCCGCGCCTGCCCGTGAGCGGCAGCCATTGCGAACTCGGCTGGCGCGGCGCGCGCGCCGTCGGCCTGCTGCTCGGGCCGAACGAACCCGCGCGGATTTACACCTACATCCCGGACAACGACCGCGAAATCGCGCGCTGCACGCTGAACTACCGCCAAGGCGGCGGCGCCGTCGCGCAAGCGGAGGACGCCTCCTACCCGTTTGAATACACAGTGCCGACAAAGGGCTTCGAGCCGGTCGAACTCTGGTTTGAGGTGGAGTTGAAAAACGGAAACAAGGAAAAATCCCCCGCCGGGCAAATCCTGCTTAAATAAAACGCCCCATTAAGTTAATCGCGGAAGCACGGAATTTCGGAAACGCGAAAGCAACCCCGTTCTCTCCTTTTTTCCGCGTTTCCGCCCTTCCGTATTTCCGCGATTAAAAAAACCATCCTACCGTCCACAGATTACACAGATTGGCACGGATTGTTTATAATAATTTATTTTTCCAATCTGTGAAAATCTGTGCAA
>JAIRTK010000465.1 GCA_031254955.1 Opitutaceae bacterium | reverse complement strand
GAGAAAATGAGGGACGGGGTGCTTTCCTCTTTCTTCTTCTCTTTCCTCGTTCTCCCGGTCCGTTTCTGGCAAAATTGAGGTTATACCCTTTCCCAATGAGATTGTGTTTTAAGGCAGGGTGGTCTCGGCGAGACCGCCGACGGTTGCCAAGGAATGCCGCGGCGGTTGTCAGGCTTCTCGCTTCGCTCGGAACGCCGAAACCGCCCTGCCCGTTACAAGCTATTTCTCATTGGGAAAGGATATTAAGCGGCGTCCCGATGGCGGCGGTTCGCGTTTTTAGCCCCGGTGGGGCGGCGCTTGACATCAGAGTTTAACAAAGGAGAGCCAAGATAAGCCCTTAAACTTAAACTGTCGGCGCAGCCAGCCAGCCGGCAGCCGTGGATAGCGGCATATTTTTTTATAATTATGGCGCCACTTTTGAGGATTGGTGCGCCCTTTGTATCTCTTGCGCACTTTGTATTCTTTGCGTCCTTTGCATCCCTTGCGTCCTTTGGCTCCTTGCGCCGCGCCTGTGCGCCCCTTGCCTCGGAAACCTATTCCGAATCATTCAGGCTGAACACGATCGGCACCTGCATCCTGAACCGCACTGGCGCGCCGTTTTTGCGGCCCGGCTCGAAACGCCACTTGCCCACCGCGCGCAACGTCGGCTCCTCAAACTCGCGGTGCGAGGCGTCCAGCACACGCACATCGCTTACGTAACCCTTTTCATCAACCACGAAGACGACCGTCACCGCCCCCTCGACACCGGCGTTTTTCAACGAATGCGGATACACCGGCGCGACCCGGTGGCGCACGCCCGGCGTGTGGTCGAGGAACCGCATGTCGAGCACCGGCGTCCGCCCCTTCCCGTCCCCGCCTTTCCTGAGATAGTCGCCGGGCGGTATGTTGGTGATCGGCCCGAGCATGTCCGCCCTGTTGTCGGGCACGAATATCGGCGGCGTCGTTTCCATGCCCTCGCGCGGGTTCAGGATCACGGGATCGAGCACCGGCACCCGGCGGGCGGGCGCCTCAATCTCCGGTTTTGGCCCGTCGTAGTCGACAAGGTTTTCCGGCGGCAGATCAGGCAGTTTGGGCGCCACCCACGGCGGCGGCGCAAGCGACACCGCTTTCTGCGCGGAATTCGATGCGGTGTCATCATGGTTGAAGCCCAGCAGCACAAACGCATGTGTGGCCGCGGCGAAGAGTCCTGGGAGGATAAGTCTGGTTGTCATGGCGATTCCTTGGTTGAGGGTTCACCACTTATCACGCGCCACCAGACGATTTATTAATGCTCATTTGTTAACCGAGATAAACGCGAGACCAGTCAGATCGAGTGGCACGGGCGTCCCCGCCCGAGGGATTGCGCGGCACGAGGGCGCAGATGTGATTCAAAGTCGTGCCATCGCCGGAGTCTTTCCTCTTTATTCTTTATCTTTCTCTTTCGTCAGAAACGGGCAGCGAGTTCCAAGCGAAGCGAGAAGCCCGACAAGAGAAAAGATAAAGCATAAAGAGAAAAAATTCCGGAGGTGACACGACTTTGAATGGCGCCTCGCGCGCGCCCCGGCGCACGAGAACGTTGCATTCCGCGACGCCGTCCGTCGTAATGCGCGGACTCCCGGTTCTCTCATGATACATTCCACGGCCATCATCGAACCCGGCGCGCAAATCGGCGCCGACTGCGAGATTCACGCCGGCGCCATCATCAAGCGCCATGTCGTCCTCGGCGACCGCGTCACGGTGCACCCGTATGCCGTCCTCGGCGGCGATCCGCAAGCGCTCGCGTTTGATCCCGCCATCGAGTCATTCGTGCGGATCGGCGCGGGCACGCGCATCCGCGAACAGGTGACGGTCAACCGCTCCCTCTACGCCGGCGCCGCGACCCTCGTCGGCGAAAACTGCTTCGTCATGGCCGCCGCCCACGTGGCCCACGACGCCGTGGTCGGCGACCACGTCGTCCTCGCCAACAACGTGCTCCTCGCCGGCCATGTGGAAGTGGGCGCCCACGCCTTCCTCGGCGGCGCGGCGGTCTTCCACCAGTTCACCCGCATCGGCGAAGGCGCGATGGTCAGCGGCAACTCCAGCATCACGCGCGACCTCGCGCCCTACACCCTGGTGGCCGGGCGCGACGAGGTCATCGGCCTGAATGTCGTCGGCCTGAGGCGACGCGGGCACTCGCGCGAGGCCGTCCGCGAATTGAAGGAGGCCTTTCGCGCCGTGTATGCCACGCCGGGCAACATCCGCGAGATCGCCGCGTCCGCCCTCGCCTCGGGCGACTACAAGACCGCCGAGGCGCACCGCTTCCTGCAATTCTTCGGAGGCGGCAAACGCAGTTTCGCCCGCCTGAAACACAACGGAAACCACGCGACCGCGGAGGGCGACCGCGCGGACGCGGAAAAATAAGGCGGGGTGCCGCGCGGCCAGTTATAGTTGAAGGGCGGTTCTAAAAATTGATTTTGGACACAGGGCGCGGTGTTAACGTGCAAGGGGAAAATCTGGATGCATAAGAGTCAGGTTTTATACCCTTTCCTAATGAAAATCACACTAAGAGCGTCTAACAAAAAAGAAGGTTTGAGCGAAGAGACACAGCGGACACGGAGGCGAGCGGCGGCGGTTTTTTGGGGGTGGCTTGCGAAGCCCCGTGTGGGGCACCCCTCGCGCGG
>JAIRTK010000425.1 GCA_031254955.1 Opitutaceae bacterium | reverse complement strand
GGTTCTGCTTTTTGATTTCGGAATGCACCGTATAACAACCGACCGCGTGGTGCTGGAGTTCATCCTTCACCTCGGGCAGGGAGACTGCATCGAGCTTTCTGATCTCGCCAAAATAACGGTCCGGCGTGCTGAAGAGTATTTCAGGAGCCCCGTTCCCGGTCCGTATGGTCTGGATCGAATGAATATTGAGTTTGGTGCTGCCGCCGCCGTGGTCACCCACGCCGTAAAACACCATACGGATGGGAATCGGCTCGGACGGAAGCGCAAGAATTTGCTGAAAACGGTCGCGAAGCTCCCGTCCCTTGTCTCCGTAACTGATGGGAATGCGGTAGGCGAGCACACGTGAACCATCAGGCGAAACCCACCAGAATGTGCTGGCCTGGAGAGCTTTCTCCGACGGATTGGGGCGCATGAATACGTAGTTTTCGAGTCGCTGAAGAGTGAGAATTTGCGGCAGAGAGCCTGGATGGCCGAAGCCGTCCGGGTTGAAGCCGGTGACGGCATGCCGCCCGAAAAGACGTTGATATGAACGCTGCCCGTAAAGCCCCTGCCGGACAAGCGACTCGCCATTGGGAATGTTCAAGTCAGGTTCGACCCACCAACCGCCCACAAGCCCCCAGCGCCCCTCATCGACACGTTTGCGAATCTCGTCGAGCATGACAGGGTCGTTTTGCGCCACCCACTCATAAAACAGCGATGAACTGGCAGTGAAACAAAAGTCAGGCGCTTCGTTCATGCGGTCGAGCGCGGACCGGAAGGTGCCGTGGACAAGCGAGACGCCTTCCTGCCAAGGCCAAAGCCATACGGGATCAATGTGGCCGTTGCCTATCATATGCAGGCGCTGCCGGACGGCGCCCTCCGGCCATTTCGGCGACTTTTGCGGGGGACGGGGGGCGCCTTCTCCGGCATGCGCCGGCGGCCCGCTGCCGGCAAACAACACGGTCGGCTCCAGTTGCGCGATGCGGATCGCAGGCTCCACCGCTTCGGCCAAAACGATATTAAATACGGTGAAAAACAAAAAGGCTGCGATTTTTTTATACATTTCGATTGAGGCGGACACAGCTCAGAAGTTCAGACGGTAGGTTATTATGAAATTTCTCGGCGCGCCGTAGGTGTAGGAGGTGGAGAGATAAAATTTGTCGAGGGCGTTGCGGACGTTGAAGGTGACCGAATGGCTCAGGCGTTTGCCCGTTTTCCAATTGTAGGAGACAAAGCCGTTGAGCAGGAACAGGGACGGGGTGACGTATTCCCTGGCCGAGGCGGTGCCGCCGGAATAAACACGGTCGTCCTGATGCGTGGCGATGCGGTCGCCCCTGTAATTGCCGTTGACGCCGATGCTGAATCCCTTCGGCCAGCCGCGCGTGAAGCCATATCTCGCCGTCACGGACGCGGTGACGCGCGGCACGCTGAGGGGGCGTTTCCCGACTGTGGTCGGATTGTTTTGGGGATCGTCCTCGCGAATCTCGGGATCCAGATAGCCCGCCGACGCCAGCACAGTCATGCCCCGGAACGGGCGCAGCGACGAGGCCAGCTCGACGCCGCGCACGCGGATTTTCCCGTCAACCAGATATTGCGGCACCAGCCCGAGGCCCTCATACAGGCCCGCGTCATAAGCCGGGTTTTGCACGGCGACATTACTTTTATTAATATAAAATACCGACAACGTATAATCCAGCCGGGAACCCAGGGACGTGCCTTTGAAACCCGCCTCCACGCCCCTGCCGCGCTCGGATTCGCGCGGGCGCACGAGACCCTTGTCGAAGGTCGTGGACGGCTCGAAGGAGGTGCTGGTGTTGGCGTAAAAAATGAGGTTGTCACCGAATATTTTATAATTCGCCCCCACACTGTAGATAAAGCCGTCCTCCGAGCCGGCGCCGTGGTAGGTGTTGGTGGCCGAGCCGGGGTAGTCGCTGTCGATTGTCCCGCGCGTGTAGCGATAGCGCCCGGAGAGGTTGGTGATGAGGCGCTCGCCCCAGAAAAAAGAGCGCAGGCTGGCGGCGGCGCCGAAGTGGTCATAGACGCGCACAAGGTCGGAGGTGACGCGGGTGAGTTTGCTGTAATCGGCCTGATACCAGAGCGGGTTGAAGGGGTCGAGCGTCCGGGTGTCCATGGGCAGGTCCGTTATATCAAAAAGGTCGGGCGGGTTGCCTGATGCGTAATTCGGGAGGTATTTGGTGAGGTTGTCATACCGGTCGCGGGCGTAGTCAATGGCGACGAGGAATTTGTGGGCGATGTTTTTTGTGGTGAAGCGGGCGAGCAGTTCGGACTGGACGGCGTGGTTGTCGATCGTCTGGTTTTGCATCATCGGGGAGCGCGCCCACATGCGCTGGTAGTCCCAGTCGAATTGGGCGCCGGAGGTCCAGCGGTGATCGTCCATGTCGCGGTGATAATAGAGGAAGTTGGTCCGCGCGCTCCAGACCGGGTTGAAGCGGTGCTCGACGAGCAGAGTCAGGCTGTCGAAGCGGCTGGTGTTGTCCTGGTAGGGGCCGATGCGGTTGAAGCCGACGAGGGAGGAATAGTCGTCGCGCGCGACGACCGGGACGCCGTTCACCACGCCGGTCGGGGCCGGCAGGTCGCGCCACACGAGGAGCAGCGGCCCCATGTCCACGCCGTTTTTGCGGATGTAGGGGGAGCGGGAGACGGGGTTGTTGGTGTTCATGTCCAGGCTGCCGACGACGACCGAGGGCGTGGAGCCGACGGTGTAGCTGTCTATAAACTGCTGCTCCCAGTTTATGGAGACGGAGGTGTTCCGGCTCGCCAACCAGAGGAGGCCGAGCGTGTAGTTTTTATTGTCGCTCTCGCCGAAGTCGATTTGCGAGCGGGAGAACCGCTGCGAGGCGTCCAGCATATAGTATAATTTGCCGGGGACGAGCGGGCCGGTGGCGTCGAATTCGAGGCGGAGATAATCATAGCTGCCGCCGGAGATGGTGAGGCGCTGGCGATTGGCGCGCGTGGGGCGCTTCGATATATAATTCAGGATGCCGCCGGGGCTGGCCTGGCCGTAGAGCGTGGACTGCGGCCCCATGATGACCTCGATCTGGCGGGTGTTGGCGAGTCCCGCCGGCCCGGCGCGCGAGAAGCCGTCGCGCATGGTCAGGGGCTGGAAGCCGCGCAGGCGCCCGCCGCCGTCGGGCGAGTAGTTCGGCACGGTGGGCAGCAGGTTGTTGTCGTCGAAGAACTGGAAGTCCTCAAGAAACTCGTTGGTGAGGACCTGCACGCTGAACGGGATGTCGGCGATGCGCTCGCCGGTGCGGGTGCCGCTGATCGCTTCCGAGGCGATGTATTCATCGCGCATACTGTTCGATGTCACACGAAATTCTTCGAGCGTGACGATTTCCTCGTCGTCGATGGGCACGAGGCCGCCGGCGGCGTTCTCGGTCGTTTGCGCAAAGGTGGCCGCTGTCATGGCAAGGGCGGCGGCGATGCAGGGCAGGGCGGGCGATGGGCGGGGATGGTGTGTCATGCGGGGCATGGATTGAACAGCGACTTGTATTATGTATGATACAAATGTCAATCCAATTTTTCACCGCCTATCAAGACAGGCTCAATCTCCTATGGGTCAGAATATTACGCCTCTGCTTTCAAGCTTCCAAAAAATTTTCTCCGTGGAATCCGCCGGTCGCGCGGTTGACGCGGGGGAGGGGCTTGATTTCTTGGGGCGGAGGCGACCGGACCGAGTTCGCCCGGCAAAATGGAACTGGATGGTGGCGTCGGCGGAACGTCCTTCGGTTGCATGACAACGGGAGATGCGGTCGTCGTTGTCCTCGGCGAGCTTGATGGCCGAAAGGATGATAGTGGAGGGCGCAGGGGACGCCGCGCACGATGGAGACGCGGAGGGCGGAACCGGGGGGCCGCAACCGTATTTGGCGTCGTTGATGATGGCGGACGCCGCGGCGCGTCCATCCCGCGACGCGCCGCCGAGACCGGCGCAACGGCGGCCTGGCGCTTCGTCGCCGCCCATTCGTAAAACAGCGTCGAATTGGCGGTGAAACAGAAGCCGGGCGTCTCTTTCATGCGGCCAAGCGCCAACCGGAAGGCGCCCCGGACACACGACACTCCTTCCTGCCAAGGCCAAACCCACACGGGATCAATATGGCCGTTGCCCATCCTATGCGCGCGCTGCCGGGCGGCGCCCTCCGGCCATTCCGGTGACGAAGCCGGGAGAGGCCGATGCCCCGGACGCAAAGATGAGGGAAACAAAAGCGAGCACGGGACGGGAAGGCATGGCGGATGGCGGCGGCAGGGATGCGCCGGACTGGCCGGCGGCGGCGGGCCGCTCGCGGAAACAACGCGAGCCGTCCCTGGGAAAACGCCCCAAATTTGTATCCGATCCGACGCATTAATCGGTGCGCCCATTCAAACGCCGATGAAAAGAGCGCAACGGTGTTTTTTAAATATTTGTCTTGTTTCTATGACAATATTGATTTGCCTTTTCCCGTTTGTTTTTCATCTCCCTTCCTCCTCATCCTTTGCCCATGAACTGCTTCGGCCTCGATATTGGTGGCACCAAGTGCGCGGTCAGCCGGCTGCGCCCCGACGGGAGCGTGGAAGAAACGCATCGCATCACGACCGGCGGCGCGGAGGGCACCATCGGGGCGCTTCTCTCCAGTGTGGCCACGCTCGCTCCGGGCAACGACCCGGTGTTTGGCATCTCCTGCGGCGGACCGCTTGACCTTGCGCGCGGCCTGATTCTCTCGCCGCCAAATCTGCCCGGCTGGGACCGGATACCCATCACGGAAACGGTCACGCGCCGTTTCGGCGGACGGGCCGTGCTCATGAACGACGCCAACGCCTCGACGCTGGCCGAATGGCGTTTCGGCGCGGGACGCGGTTGCCGCCACATGCTTTTTCTCACCGCCGGCACCGGCATGGGCGCGGGCCTGATCCTCAACGGCCAGCTCTACGAAGGCGCAAGCGGCGACGCCGGCGAGGTCGGGCATATCCGACTTTCGGATACAGGCCCCGTCGGCTTCGGCAAGGCAGGCTCGTTCGAGGGCTTTTGCAGCGGCGGCGGCATCCCGAAACTCGCCGCCCAAATGCTCGGCCCGAAACCCATGCCCGAAGCCTGGCTCGACCAAGGCGCCGTGTCCACCCGGGCGATTGCCGGTGCCGCGCTCGCGGGCGACATGCTTTCGCTCCGCGTGCTGGAGGAGGCCGGGCGATACCTGGGCAAGGCCCTCTCCATCCTCATCGACACCCTTAACCCCGAGCGCATCGTCATCGGCGGCATCTTTCCCCGCTGCCAAGCGTTGCTTGAGCCTGCCATGCGCGCCGAACTCGAACACGAAGCCCTCCCCACCCCGCTCGCATCCTGCCGCATCGCCCCGGCCGAGCTGGGCGAGACCATCGGCAGCCACGGGGCGATCTCCGCCGCGCTGCACGCGTTCCCCATCGTGGCCCGATCACTTCCCGGCTGCAATGGCAACGACAACCAACCCGCCGCCGCCGCCTGACTGCGTTTTCGATTTTAGATGCCCAATCCTCGATTGATGGCGCTGCCGCGCCGGAGGCAAACGGAAGGGCCGGCGCGACAAAAGCCGGCGCAACCGATGCGGACAAAAACGGAGGCGCCTCAATCGAAAATCCCAAAATTCCCCCCCCCCCCGCCGCCGCCCCCCGCCGCCCCCGCAACCCCACGGGACCCGAACCCGCCGGCCCCGCCGGGC
>JAIRTK010000403.1 GCA_031254955.1 Opitutaceae bacterium | reverse complement strand
GGCGAGCGGTTGACGGGCGGCGCACCGGATTCGTTTACCTCTAAGGTCAACCTTGAGGACACCTCCAGTGCCCCACCGCAAAGGCACCACAAAAAATCCCGATGAAATCCGAAAAAAGCGCGCACTCCTGTCTCTTGTCACCCGACGACACGGTTGGCTCGTTCGTCGTCGAACGGTTTCTCGGCAACGGCGGCTTTGCCGAGGTTTATCGCGCGCGGCATCGTTTTCTGGATTCGCGTTTCGCCCTGAAGGTCATGAAGGCGTGCGCCGATGACATGTCCGAGGAGATGAAGGAGGCGCGGATGCTGGCCGGCCTCGACCATCCGCACATCGTCCGCGTGACCCATGCCGATGTCGTGGAGTTGCCCGACGGGCGGCATGGCTATTACGCGATGGATTTCATGCCGTCGGGGTCGCTCACCGCGTATTGGAAAAGCTTCGGCACGCGGTTCATGCCCGTCGGGGAGGTGGTGCGGCTGGTGGGGCAGGCGTTGAGCGGGCTGGCGTTCGCGCACGCCAACAACATCCTCCACCGCGACATCAAGCCGGACAACATCCTGCTGAAAACGGAAACCGGGCGCGGCATGTGCGCCCGCGTCTCGGACTTCGGCCTGGCGCGGAGCGAATCCTTTCTCGGGCAATTGTATTCCAACTGCGGCACCCCGGCCTACATGGCGCCCGAGGTTTTCCGGCGCGAAGGAACCTCGAAACAGTCCGACATCTGGTCCGCCGGGGTCACGCTCTACCAGTTGCTGACCGACAAATGGGCCTACGAGCACTCCGGGGCGGTCAACGAGCGCACGCCGCCCTGCGCGCCGCCTTCGCAAATCAACCCGGCGGCGGACGCGCGGCTCGACGCCATCGTCGCCCGCGCGCTGCGGTTCAGGCGGGAGGAGCGCTACGCAAACGCGGGCGAGATGCTGGCCGCCCTTGACGGCTGGCAGTCCACGCCGCCGACCCAAAGCGCCAAGGACATGCTGGCGGCGGACGACGACAGCACGGTCTCGTCCAAGGACATCGCCGCCGCCGCCGGCGGCGCGGCGGACGCGTCCATCCCGCTCTCCCAAGGCGAGGCGGAGAAGCTGGAGAAAGAGGCGCTCGACCTCGCGGGACGCGGGCGGCTCATCGACGCCGCCGACCGCATGGAGGAAGCCATGCGCATCTGGCCCGAACTCCGCGAGCACTATGCGATGGAAGTGCAGGCCTGGCGCAACGGCATCACCACCCGCTGATTTTTTGGAATCACCACCATGGCAAAAAAAAATCTCTCAACCGAAAGCACCGGCAGCCGCCGCCTCGGCGGCGTGTCCGCCCTCCTGTCCTCGGGACGGCTCGGCCTCTATACCGAAAACGCCTTCCGCGTGCTCGGGATGCCGGTGGACGCCACGGACATCGAGCTGCAAGAACGGCACGACACCCTGAAAGCCTACGCGACCCTGAAGCGAATCGGCGAGGTGTACACCGCCGCGTTCGGCTGCAAGCCGCCGCCCTCCGCGCACCAGCTTGACAACGCCCTGGAGCGCCTGAACGACGGCGAGCAACGCGCCTCCGACGAGTTCTTCTGGTTCTGGCCCCGCGAATTTGGCGCGGAAAACGACGCCGGGCTTGAAGCCATCGCGGAAGGCGACGCGGCGGCGGCCCTCCGCATCTGGCGCGAGTGGGAGCAGGAATCCGGCCTCGCGTGCGCGGTCGCCCGGCACAACCTCGCCGTCAACTACCTGAGCCTGGCGCTCGAACAAACCGCCAGGCACCTCGCGGGCGCGCTCGCGAAAAAGGAGGAGGTGCCCCTCAAAAACGCCTGGAAAAACGCCGACAAACGCTGGAGCGAAGTCGCGGGCAGCGACCACGTCTGGGCGGAGACGCAAAAACGCATCCTCTCCAAGGGCGACCCCGCGCTGACCGCCGCGCTGGTGGACGAGATGAAGGCCGACCTCCGCAAGACCCTCTCCTCCATCCACGGCGACATCGCCCGCCACTATGCCGAAAAAAACCTGCTGGAGTGGGCGAAGTTTCACGTCGATGCCATGCTCGACAACGCCATGCTCGGCGACCAGGAGGGCTTTGACGACGACTACCGCGCCACCGTCAGGGAAGTCACCAAGCCCGTGCGCGACCGCCTGGAGGCCGCCCGCGCCCAGGCGCAGTCCTACGCCGACTCGTCCGACCCGGACAGGAAAACCCAAGCCTTCGCCAAGGCGCGGGACTTTTTTGAAAACGACTTCGAGAAAAAGGCGAAGCCCGCGCTGGACTTGTTCTACACGGGCGACGGCGCCCTGAAAAAAGAGCGGGACGGCCTTTATGACAAAGCCTCCGGGACGGTCTGCAACTGCTACGTGGCCGCCTTCAACGCCAGGCAAAAGGCGGGGAAACTCCAGGAGGACGACCCCGCGCTCATGAAAAAGGCGCTCGACACCGCGACCGACCCGAACCTCAAGGAACGGATAAAGAAAAACATGTCCGCCGTCGCCAGCGTCATCTCCTCCGCCGCCGGCGGCGTCTCCTCCGACCCCGCGCTCCACGAGGCTATGAAGACCATCGCCGAGGTGTCCGCGGGCGGAGGCCGCCCGTCCGAGCGCTTCCGCGCATTGCAACGCGTGCGCCCCAAGCTCAAGGCCTGGGCGGCGAAGCACTCCGGGCGCGAGGACTGCAAGACGATCATGAGCGTGTTTGCCAAGCTCGAACGCTCGATCTCCGTGGCCCTTTATAATCAGGAGGACAACACCGCCCTCGCCTTCACCGCGATTCGATGCGCCATCGAGGACACGCCGGACGACGCCGACCGGGCAAAGTTCCGGGACGACCTGGCCACGCTGGAAATCAAGGAACCGACGGACATCTTCAAGCGCATCGCCGAGAGCAAAGACGACCCGTTCGCCCGCTTCGGGCAACTCGTGAAAATCCGCCCCCGCTTCCAGCAATGGGCGGATGCCTACCCAAGGCACGAGATGAACAAATCGGCCATGAAGGCGTTTGCCGCCCTGGAGCGGGGGCTTTCCGTGGGCATGTTTAACGAAGCTGCGGAACAGTTGAAGGCCCCAAGGAAGCGTGCCGAAAGCCTGGAGCTGGTTTCCATGGCGATCTTCGCGGTCTGCTGCGCCATCGAGGACACGCCGGACGAGGACGACAGGGCAAAATACAGGAAAGACTACGACCAACTGGTCTCGATCGCGGAAAAGCTGGGCATCCCCGATCGCAAGATTTTCAAGCCCAACCTCGTCAAACGCCCGCCCCCCGCTGCCAACCTCGTCAAACCCCCGGCTCCCGCCCCCGGCCTTGGCAGACGCGTGGTTCCCGCCGCCAACCTCGTCAGACGCCCGGTTCCCGCCCCCAACCTCGGCGGGCGCGCAGGCTCCGGCTCCAGACCCGGCCCCCGCCGCCCCGGTATCAAGAAGGCCTCGGCGGACGCCCTGTCCCAGACATTCGCCGAATTCATCACCCCCGTCCACCTGTGGGGGAAGTTTTCCTGTGCGTTTGTGTTCTCCGTGCCCCTGTTCCTCCTGTCGCTGGTCTTCCATCATCACTATCCAGCCGGGCTGCCCTTGGGGGAGCGCGTCGTGCAGTGGTGGCAGTTTCTCTGGATCGGATTGGTGGCGGGCATGGCGATGCCGGTGAGCCGGTGGCGCCCGCCGCCCCCGCGCCTGTTGAGACTGCAAGGGAGCTGGACGTTCATGTTCGCCCTCACCCTGTTTCTCCACTCGTTTGTCTTCCGCCATTATTATCCAGCCGGCCTGCCCGTGGCGACGTTTGTCGCGCAGTGGTGGCATCTCCCCGTGCTCGGGGCTGTCGCGGGCCTGCTGTTTCCGTTTTACAGACTCTCCGAGTCGTTCCTGCTGTTTCTCACGGCCTTCAATGTCTGGGGCGGGATTGTCACCCTGCTTGCCGGGCTGGTCCTGGCCGCGCGCCAGGCCGTCATCTCCGAAGAGCTTGCCGCCGGGCTGTGGCGGGCGCCGCTCATTGGATTCGGGATTTCCACCGTGATAGGCGTCATGTATCCGCTCTTTTCAAAACATTCCAAAGCCTCGAAAAACCCGCCGCCGTTTGTGGCGGGGAAATGCGCCAGGGCGGGATATTTTGCCGTGTCGCTGCTCCTGCTTTCAGCCGCCTTCCGGCATTACCGCCCGGACGGATTGCCTCTCTTGGAGGCCTTCACGTTGCAGTGGTGGCAGCTTCCCGTGGCCGGGCTTGTCCTGGGATTGCTGCTTCCGGCGCGCAGATGGCGGCCAGGGTTCTGGATCGGGATTCTCAGCACCGGATTCTGGCTTGTGACATTGGTCGTGTGGCTCGTGATGGTGGCGCATAATCTCATCGTATCCGAGGAGTCCGCGTGGGGCCTGTGGCGCGCGCCAGTCATCGGGCTGGGGATTTGCCTCCTGCAACTCATCGTCAAGCGGGACACCCTAAAAAAGGGCGTCGATAACCAGGAGCGCAAATGGACGGAAATAAAGCGAAAGTGGGGATGAGGAAAAACCGCGCCGCCGCCGGCGCACGGTTGACGGTGGCCGCGCCCAATTCGTTTACCCTCTGCATGGACAAAAAAACAAAAAGAAAACCCGCATGAAAAAAAAGCCCAAACACCCGAAACACAAAAGCGGCGCCAAGCCGCAAGTCCCCGGAACGCGGCGCCAGCAGGCGGCCAGGCTCGGCGCGATTCCGCACTATCCCTACCCCGTGACCCTGCCCGGCCTCACCGCGGCGGCGGCGGCGGACATTCTCCCCGGCGAGCCGCCGCCCTATCCCGGCGCGCCGCCGCCCGACCCCGCCCCGTCGCCGCTGCCGCCGGACGTGCGGCCCGACGAAAACACCTTCGTCAAAGCCATGCGGGACCTCGCGATCGCGGCATGGAAACTCAAGGGCATCGTGTTCAAACCCGGAACGGACGAGCCTGTCGCCGCGCTCGACGCGAAGCAACTCGCCGACATCGGCTTTTACGCGGAACGGCTGGGCACCATCCTCGGCACGCTGGGCGTCACCATGCAGGACTTCACCGGCCAGCCCTTTCACGCCGGCATGCCGGTCAAGGTCATCTCCGCGAAACCGACGCCCGGCCTGGCCGAGGAAGTGGTCTCCCAAACCCTCACGCCCACCTTGAAATTCAACCGGACCGGCGAGTTTTATCCGGGCAATGTCATCACGCTCAAACCCGAGGACCCGGAGCCGCCCCCCGCCGCGCAACCACCGCCGGACGCCCCGGCAAACTGACCGGCAGGACACGGAGCCATGAAAGAGAATATCCCCCCAAGAAAAACACCCTCCGGCGTCCATGTCTCCATGTCCCCCATGTCCTCCGTGCTTGAATCCCGGCCCCTTTCCGCCCCTTCGCATCCCGCCCGACTATGCCTGAACCCCGCATGAATTTTCCCGGCAGAGACATCATCCGCCAGGAATGAAGTAGAAACCCACCGCAACCACACAACCCATACCATGATCATGAAAACTACATCCCTGCGCGCCGCGTGCGCGCTCATCACGGGCTTGCTCATTGCAAGCGTGTCCGCTCTCGCCCAAACCGCCCCGCCGTCGCCCGCCGAATTTTCCAGCCCGCCGGCGGACACCTCCCTCGTGCTCCCAAGCTCCAATCCCAAGCTGAACTTCTTCGTGGAAGTCGGCGCGCTTTACTGCGACACCAAGCTCGGCGACCAGTATCGCGCGAAAGACAGCTCAAACCTGTATGGCATCGGCGTGGTCGCTGGCTACCGGCTCAATGCCTGGCACAGGTTCGCCCTCGATGCCGGGTTCATGGGCGGCGAAGAGAAAAAATTCGGCTCCTCAAAAGTCACCTATGCCGAAATCCCCGTGCTCGTGCGCTACGACCTGTGCATCCCGCTCGCGAAGGATCGCCGCTGCGAACTGCGCCTCAGCCCCATGGCCGGCTTCTGCGCCGTGGGCGCCAACTACGATAAATATGAGATCCGCAGGACGGGATACGGCTATTCTTATATAGACGGCAACGACAGCGCCGCCGCCCTTGCGGTCGGGGCTGGCGTCGGGCTTGCCGTGCACTTCACCCCGCGCTTTTCTCTGGATGTGGGCGCGCGCTGCCTCTCCATCGACTCGGCGGATTTGAAATACACGGAGATAAAATCCCAGACCGCGCTTGTGCTCTCCATTAATTTCGGCTGCAAATTCTAACCGGGACACGCCAGACAAAGGCCGCGGACCTGAAAAACCGCGGCCTTTCCTCGCCTCCTCCCTCCCGAGTCGTCCCGGAGAATCCCGCGCGCGATTATTTTCAGAACCCGCATTGGATGGAGACCTGTTCGCTGGACGCGCCCGGAAACCTCGGTTTCGCCATGATGCAACATCCCAAACCCTTTGACGCATGGCCGCAGGCGGCGGCAGGGAGGCCTCCCTGCCGGCTCCGCATACCATGATGATGAAAACCGACATCCTCGCGCGCCCCCGGCCCCTTTTCGCCCAACCGGAGACCGTTTCCGGCCATCCCAACATGACCTCGTAACCGCCCAACACGACCTCGGCCCCCAAAAAAAACGGCTCGCCCGCTGCCTTTTTCAGCAATCAATCACACCTCGCCACCTCAAACCCCACCTCGCCTCACCTCAAACCCCCACCTCGCCCAATCCAAAACCACACCACGACCAACCCAAAAAAACACCACCATGCCCTCCACCACCATCGACTTCGGAATCGACTTGGGAACCACCAACAGCGCCATCGCCGCGCTCAGGGGCCAGGCGACGCAAATCATCAAGAACAACCGCTCGCAGGACATCACGCCGAGCGCGGTTTCCATCGTGAAAAACGCCAGGACCGGCGAGATGAGCACCTACGTCGGCGACCCCGCGAAAAACAACTACATCCAAGGCCGCGGCGCCGTGCTGGAGTTCAAACGCGACATGGGCTCCGACCGGGTTTACCCCTTCGCCAAAGCCGGCGTGAAACGCACCCCGGTGGAACTCTCCGCCGAAATCCTCAAGGCGCTGCGCGGCGACGTGCAACGCGTGACCGGGGAGGCGATCGACGCGGCGGTCATCACCGTGCCGGCGGTCTTCCCGCAGCCGGCCAACGACGCCACCAAACGCGCCGCCGGACTGGCCGGCTTCAAACAGGCGCTCACCATCCAGGAACCCGTGGCCGCCGCCATCGCCTACGGCTACCAGAAAAAAATCACCGAAAACCAGTATTGGCTCGTGTTCGACTTCGGCGGCGGCACCTTCGACGCCGCCCTCATCAGGGCCAACCGCGGCGTGTTCACGACCCAGAACCACCGGGGCGACAACTTCCTCGGCGGCGCGGACATCGACTGGGCCATCCTTGAGCGCCTCGTGATCCCCCAGCTCACCGGCGACTACACGCTCCCCGGCTTCAAACGCGGAGCCGTGAAATGGGAGCACCCGCTGCGCCTGCTCAAATACGCCGTGGAACAGGCCAAAATCACCCTCAGCGGACAGGAAAACACCGACCTCCAAGGCCCCGTCTTCGAGGACACCGACGGCGCCGAGGTCGATTACTCCACCCTCAGCCTGAGCCGCGCCGATGTCGCCCGCGCCGCCAGCCCCCTCATCGACCGCGCCGTGGCGCTCTGCAAAGAACTGCTCGCCGAGTCCAAACTGAAACCCGGCGACCTGGCCAAGGTGATCCTCGTCGGCGGCCCCACCCAAGCCTCCTATTTCCGCGACACGCTCCGGGAATACTTCGGCGGCATCATCGACTTCAGCCACAACCCCATGACCGTCGTCGCCGAAGGCGCGGCCATCTTCGCCTCGCAAAAACTCAAGGACACCGCCGCCACCACCGCCGCCGGAACCGCCGCCGCCGCCGGTCGCAGAAAAACCTCCGCCCCCTCGGGCGTGTTCACAATCGACTGGCTCAATTACAACCCCGCCGGCTCCTCCGCCAAGCCGATGGTCTCCGGCAAACTCTCCTCGCCGGGCGTCAAGGACTTCAGCGGCTACCGCATCGAATTTGCCAACAAGACCACCGGCGAACGCAGCGGCGGCACCGCCTGCGGCGCGGACGGCACCTTCATCGCCACCCTGCACGCCAAGGACGGGGAGCGCAACTTCTTCGACATCGAACTCAAGGACGCGCAAGGCCTCCGCAAGGAAACCTCCCCCTCCGAAATCCACTACACCGTCAGCGCGCCGATGGCCAAGCCCACCGTCATCAACTCCCTCGGCATCGCCCTGGCCGACAACACCGTGGAAATCGCCTTCAAGAAAGGCGAGACCCTCCCGCAGAAAAAAAGGCACCTCCGCCAAAGCGCGGGCGGCGTGTTCCGCACCACGACCCCCATCAAAGCCGGCGACAAGGACACCTGCCTGCGCGTCACCGTGGTCGAAGGCGAGGAAAAACGCGCCGACCTCAACCGCGACATCGGCGGCATCGCCATCGACGGCACCATGGTGCACGGCGACCTGGACATCGGCACCGGAGTCGAAATCTACCTGAAAATGGACGAAGACCGGAGCCTCTTCCTCAGCGTCGTCATCCCCGATGTCGATGTCCGCATCATGGACAAACCGCTCTCGCTGGAAATGGTGGAAATGGACCCCGAGAAACTGAGGAAAAAATACCTCAAATGGCTGCAACGCCCGGAAAAAGCCATCAGCACCCTGAAAAACTGCGAAACCGGGGCCGGCGACCCCGAACTGGCCGCCCTCATCGACGAAGTCTCCAACTGGAGAGCGTCCGAAAAACACCGGGAAATCGAAAACAAACTGGATGCCGCCGCCGGCAAAGGCGAAGGCTGGACGGTCGCCGTCGCCCAAGCCGACCAACTGCTCCGCGAATTCATGGGCAAAGTCTATGAACTGGAGGACCACGCGGAATTGCCGGAAGCCATCAAAACGACGGAGTCGCTCACCGACATGGCGGAAAAAGGCCTGATGGCGGTCGGCGCGAGACTGCCCAACGAAATGCGCGTCAAATTCCAGCAAGAACTCGAACAAGCGCGCGACATGCTGGACTCGGTCAGGAAAAAAACCCGGCAAAGCTACGCCAAGGCCAGGGACGCGGGCGTCCTCGACGACCTTGTGAAAATCAAAAAAAACATCGGAGGCATCGTCTTCATCGTGATGGCGCCGCCGATCTTCAAGGACCTGGGCGGACGGGAATCCCAAGCGACGAACCGGAGCGCCTACCGGGCGCTCATGCAAGCCGGCATGGCCGCGATCATGTCCGAAAACCTGCTCAAGCTCGCCGAAATCAACCGCCAGCTGATGGAGCTTCTGCCGGGCGGTTATGACATCAGCCGGGACGGTCACGTGCAATGACACCCGCGCACACCACCGCCCCGCCATGCACTCCGACACCCCACGCGCGAACACCCTGCCCAGCCAGACCGAACTGCTGCGACTGGTGGACCAGATGGCGCTCGCCCGCGCCAGCGGACTGGCCCGCGCGGGCCGCTTCCGCGAGGCGCGCTACATCCTCTTCGAGGACCCGACGCTGCTGCGCCGCTCGCCCGGCGCCTGCGACCTGACGGCCAGAATCGCCTTCCGGCTGGGCTACGACAAAGCCGCGCGCGCATGGTGGAAAAAAGCCGACCGGCTCTCAAACGGCGCCGAACCCTATCGCTCGGCGCTGGTCTGTTTTCAGGACTACGCCGGATGGCGGAAACGCCGGCGCCGGGCGCTCGCCCGGAAACTGGCATGGCGCGGCGCGCGGCGCATCCTGCGCTCGCTCGCCGCGCGAATCACGGGCGGCCTCGCGCCGCTTCTCAAACGAAAACCAACGCGACCGTTATGCAGACCAACAAAAACACCACCGACCGCGCCGCCCCCACGGGAGCCGGCGCCGGAACGGACGCCGGACGCGGCGCGGAACCCACCCCCGCCCGCCACACCGCCGCCACCCGCGCCACCCCCGCCGGCCACGCCGCCACCCGCGCCGGCCACACCGCCGCCACCCGCGCCAGACTCGCCACCGCCACCCGCGCCCGCGCCCCGGCCCCCATCGACCTGACCCACGGCGCCCTCGGCCTGCCCCCCGCCGGAGGCGAACAAGCATGGACCGCGCAACACTTCCTGCCGCTCCAGCGCGAACTCGGCGAATGGCTCCGCGCCGGCGACTTCCCGACCGGCGCGACGCGCCTGCCATGCCTGTTCCCCAAAAGCATCGTGTCCGCGGGCAAGACCGCCGTCTGCGACACGGACGACGCCCCGCTCTGGTTCATCGGCGACCTGCACGGCGACTTCCTCGCCCTGCTGCACGCCCTTCACCTCGCGCACGCCTACGACCACTCGCTCCCCGCCCACCAGGCGGGACTCCCCCCGGACGCGCCCACCAACCTCTTTTTCCTTGGCGACTTCATCGACGAAGGCCCCCACGCCGCCGAAATCATGGCCTGGCTGCTCGCCTCCTGCGCGGGCCGCTCCTTCGGCGGACGACGCTTCTCCATCATGGCCCTCCTGGGCAACCACGACGACGGCCTGGCCTACGACGACAGCCTGCGGGGATTCTGGAGCCACGTCGCCCCCTCCGACTTCTTCGCCCAACTCAACGCCGCCCCCGACCCCGCCCTCGCCAACGCATTTGGCCGCGCGGTGTGCGCCTTCTTCCACGAACTGCCCCGCATGGCGCTGCTGGACAAAAGCATCCTCGCCGTCCACGGCGGCGTCCCCAACGCCACACTCCTCTCCTCCATCCGCAACGCCGCGGACTTGGAATCCGCCGACGCGCTGGCCGACTACACCTGGGGCCGCCTGCTCGAAACCCGCCCCGAAGGCATCACGAACCAGCGCGAAAAAAGCGGCGCCTGGATCGGCTGGCGGGAGTTCGACCGCTTCATCGAAGTATTCGCGCGCATCACCGGCGCCGAACCGCGCCTGCTCCTGCGCGGACACGACCACAAACCGCGCAATTTCAAATGGCTGGAGCACTACGAAAACTGCCGCGTGCTGACCCTGAACAACTTCACCGTCAACGGACGCGACCCCAAGGCCCGCAAACGCTACCGCCCCGTGACCCTCGCCCGCGCCAACCACCCGCGCTCCGCCCCCCTGGATGTCCAGGTCTTCCAATGCGACCTGCCGCCCGCCCTCATCGAACACTGCCGCAACCTCCCTTCCCTCCTGGAAAACACCACACCATGAACCTCAGCCACACCCTGCGTTTCGTCCTGCACCGCGCGGAAACCGAAGCCGCCGCGCTTCACTCGCGCACCCCGGCCATCGAACACCTCTTCCTCGGCCTGCTCAAACTCGCGGAAATCACCTCCGACGACTTCGCCCCCGGCTCGCGCTACCGCGAACAAAACGACGCCGACATCGCCCAAGTAAAAACCCTCCTGGCCGGCACGGACATCCCCACCAAACCCACGCGCGACCTCCTGCGCCGCGTGCTCTTCCAAAACGGCGCCGCGCGCGACGGCGCCGCCGCGCCCGCCACCATCGCGCACTGGCTGGAGACGGAATTTGCCGCCACCGCCGCCGCCAAAGACGCCCCCCTCACCGCCCTCATGGTCGCGGAAAAAATCCTCGCCGCGCCCACCCCCCTCATCCGCGACGTGTGCAAACTCGACGAAAAAAACCGCCGCCCCTCCCCCCCGCCCCCCAGCCCCGTCGCCTCGACGGACCCGGCGGAAAACCGCGCCCGGCTGCCCGAACTCACCGCGCAAGTCCGAAAACTGCGCAACGGCCTGCTCTCCATCGTGCGCGGCCAGGACCAAGCCATCCACGCCTTCTCGGACGGCGCCTTCAGCGCCGAAGTGCTGGCCGCGGCGGACGCCAAACGCCGGAAACCCCGCGCCATCTTCGTCTTCCTCGGCCCCCCCGGCGTCGGCAAAACCTTCCTCGCCGAAAAAGCGGCTGAATCGCTGGGACTCCCCTTCAAACGCTTCGACATGAGCAGCTTCTCCGACCACCAGCAACACTCCAGCCTGGTCGGCTTCGCCCCCAGCTACCACGCCGCGAAAGCAGGGACACTCACCGGCTTCGTCAAACAACACCCCCGCTGCGTCCTACTCTTCGACGAAATCGAAAAAGCCCACACCAACACCATCAACCTCTTCCTCCAACTCCTCGACGCCGGCACACTGCACGACAACTTCCGCGACGAAGACATCGCCTTCAAAGACACCCTCGTCATCTTCACCACCAACGCCGGCAAACGCCTCTACGAAGAACGCGGCTCCGGCGCCGCTGACCTCCCCCGCAAAGTCATCATGGAAGCCCTCGAAGCCGAGGCCCAACCCCAGTCCGGCCGCACCGCCTTCCCCGCCGCCATCTGCTCGCGCCTCGCCACCGGCTGGCCCGTGCTCTTCAACCGCCTCGGCGCGGACGACCTCGAAGGCATCGGCGCCGACGGCCTCTCCCACTGCGCCAGCCTGTTCAAAAACCAATACGGCGTCAAAGTGGACTTCGACGAACGCCTCCCCGTCGTGCTCCTCTGCGCCGAAGGCGGCGCCGTGGACGCCCGCACCCTCCGCGCCCAAAGCGAACTCTTCTTCAAAAACGAAGTCTTCAAATTCTGCCGCCTCTTCAACGAACGCGACACCAACGAAGCCATCGCCCGCCTCGCCGCCATCCGCTTCACCGTGGAAACCTCCCGGATGCCACCCGACATCGCCGCCCTCTTCCAAGCCGGCGGCAAACCGGAAATCCTCCTCTTCGCCGCCGAACCCCTCGCGGACCACTGCGCCGAAATCCTGCGGGAAACCTGCGCCCTGCACCCCGCCCGGAACCACGAAGACGCCATGCGCATCCTCGGCGAACGCGACATCAGCCTCGTCCTGCTCGACCCCGCCACCGGCGCCGCGACCGGCACCGACGGCCTCCCCATGACGGAAAGCGTCGCCGCCTTCGACCAACTGCCCCTCGGCGCCTCCATCTTGAAAGCAGGCCGCTCCGTCTTCCTGCAAATCCGCGAACGCATGCCCGAACTCCCCGTTTACCTCCTGGAAACAGGACACATCAAAATGGAAGGCGAACTGCAATCCTCCTTTGAAAGCCTCGGCGCGCGCGGCAAAATCGCCGCACCCGGCGCCGAAGCCAGCGTCTTCCGCGAAGAAGTCGAAGCCGCCTGCAAACGCATCCACCTGCAAAAAACGGCCGGACGCCTGGCCGCGGAACGCAAAACCCTCGCCTTCGAGACCGCCCCGCGCTATGACGCCGCCAGCAAAACCGTCGAAATCCGCCTGCGCGACTTCACCCTCCGCCAGACCGTGGCCGCGGACGACGCCGGCCAGATCCTCACCGACGCCGAAAAACCGCGCACCCGCTTCGCCGACGTCATCGGCGCCGGCGACGCCAAAGACGAACTCACCTTCTTCGTAAACTACCTGCGCAACCCCAAGGAATTTCTCGCCAGAGGCATCCGCCCCCCCAAAGGCGTCCTCCTCTACGGCCCCCCCGGCACCGGCAAAACCCTCCTCGCCCGGGCGCTGGCCGGCGAAAGCGGCGTCACCTTCATCCCCGCCACCGCCAGCGCCTTCGTCACGAAATGGCAAGGCAGCGGCCCGGAATCCGTCCGCGCCCTCTTCGCCCGCGCCCGCCGCTACGCCCCCTCCATCATCTTCATCGACGAAATCGACGCCATAGGCCGCGCCCGCGGAGGCCGCGACTCCGCCCACGGCGAAGAAATGGCCCTCAACGCCCTCCTGACGGAACTCGACGGCTTCACCAACACCGGCTCGAAACGCCCCGTCTTCGTGCTGGCCGCCACAAACTTTGAAATCGAAGAAAGCCGCAAAGGCATCGGCACGCTGGACCCCGCGCTCGTCCGCCGCTTCGACCGGAAAATCCGCGTGGACCTCCCCGTGAAAGAAGACCGCAAACACTACCTCGCCATGAAACTGGCGAAAGAAAAACAAAACGAAATCACCGACACCACACTGGCCGCGATGGCAAACCGCACCGCCGGCATGAGCCTCGCGGACATCGAAGCCGTGCTCGCCACCGCGGCCCGCCTCGCCGCCAAACGCCAGACCGCGCTCACCGACGCCGTGCTCGAAGAAGCGCTCGAACTGTCCCGCTTCGGCGAACGCAAAGACTGGGGCGCCGCCTACATGGAACGCGTGGCCCGCCACGAAGCCGGCCACGCCATCATGAGCGCCCACGCCGGACGCACCCCCTCCTACCTGACCATCGTCGCGCGCGGAGACCACGGCGGCTACATGGAATATGCGGAAGCCGCCGAGACCCCCTTGCAGACCAAGGACCAACTGACCGCGCGCATCCGCGTCACGCTCGGAGGCCGCGCCGCCGAAATCCTCTGCTACGGCGCCCGCGAAGGCCTGAGCAGCGGCGCCTCGGACGACCTGCGCAAAGCCACCCGCCTCGCCCGCGCCATCGTCTGCGACTACGGCATGGACGAAGAAATCGGCCCCCTGACCCTGACCCCCGAAGAAGCGACCGCAGGCCCGCTCGCCGCCCAAGTGTCCCGGAACATCGCCAAACTCCTCCGCGACGAAATGGCCCGGACAGTGGAACGCCTGACGGCGGAACGCCGCCTGCTCGACAAACTGGTCGCCGCGCTATTGGAAAAAAACAAACTCACCCGCGAAGAACTCGTCGCGATGCTGGAACGCAAACCCCGCCGCACCCATTAAAGCATTTCCTGACGCCCCCCGATAACTTGGCGCCCCCCCCTGGTAGGGAGGCCTCTCCGAGGCCTCCGCCGGGCGGGACGACGGCAGGAACTTTCATGGAGAAAGCGAGGAGAAAGCGCAGCATTCTCGCGGAGGCCTCGGAGAGGCCTCCCTACCGGCGCTCCCGCGCCAGTCCTCTTGCGTTGGCGACACCATAAACCGAAAAGGCCTTGGAAATGAGTTCCTGCGCCCAGTCCCTCACTTCTTTCTCATTATCGTTCTCGTTCTCTTTCTCCTTTCTCCCTCCTCCCCAAAGTGATACCGCCGAATGATAACGAGAAAGATAAAGATAAAGAGAAAGAAGAAAGAGCCTTTAGGAATGCCTTTATGGAGTGCGGGGTGCCGCTTTAGGAGTGATACCCTTTGCGAATGAAACTCACACAATGGAAGCCGTTAAAGGTAGGGCGAGGCGTCCCGCCGAGCCGTGTGAACCGCTCGCGGCTCGGCGGGACGCCTCGCCCTACCCTTAACGGCTTCCTTAACGGCTTCCCTAGTGTAATTTCCATTCGCAAAGGGTATCGGAAGGAAAGGCGGCAACCGGCCCTGCGCGAGCGGGGGCTTTGCCCTGCTTTTTAGAGCATGTCCTAATCATCCTGTCGCAGGGGTAATGAGCCTTGGGCGCAGGAGCGCCCCATAAGCAGGAAAGGGCTTTAAGCGTCTTGTATCCGAGGTTACGCGAGGGCGGCGAATTGCGCAGGGGGACGCGAGGGCGGGGCCGAGGCGTGGTGGCGTTTTAGGAAGAAAGAGAGAATGCGAATGAGAATGGAAGAGGGAGAAAGAGAACGAGAACGAGAACGAGGATGAGGATGAGGATGATGAGGAGGAGGAGGTGGTGGTGGGCGGGTTACCAGAGGCGGCGGTAGCCGAAGTTGAGGCCCCAGGGGCGTTCGTAGCGGGCGGCTTTGGCGTATTCGTAGTCCAGATACAATTGGCTCAGGTCGGTGATGCGATACATC
>JAIRTK010000336.1 GCA_031254955.1 Opitutaceae bacterium | reverse complement strand
AGAGCGCCTGCTTTGGGAGCAGGAGGTCGAGAGTTCGAATCTCTCCGCCCCGACCATTTTACCTGGGGAGAGAGCGCGCGCGGACGGGGGGTAAAACCGGCTCCTCGCCAATTTGAATGACCGGTTTGTTTTCAAGAGCCACCAAGAGAGGCGGAGCCGGGTTCTTCGGCCTCGGCCTGTGCGGGAAAACCTGATACCTTTTCCGAATTGAATGCACACTTTATCCAGCAGGGAGGTTGACGGGCTGTCGCTTCGCTCGGAACGCCGAAACCGCCGGGAATAGCTTGCCACCAACGACGGCGGTCTCGGCGAGACCGCCCTACCCTGATGCCCTACCCTAAAGACGGCTAGAGCCTTTCCTGTTTATTCTGTCGCCTTGGAAATGGCGGGGGGCCTTAAAACTGGATGCTGGGCGCGCCGGCGGGAGCGGGAGCAGCGTCGGCAGCTTGGGTGGGAGCGGTGTCGGCAGCGGGGGCAACGGGGGCGGCATCGGCAGCCGGGACGGCGGGAGCGGTGTCGGCGATGAGGCTGCGGCGGAACATGGCCTGCCGGGACCAAAGGGACGAGGGGGCGATGGCGGAGACGAGGTCGAAGGACTTGAGCGCGTCGTCCGGGCGTCCGGCGGCGAGGGCGAGGGTGCCGAGGTGGTAGGAGGCTTCGGCGCGGATGTCCTGGAGTTGCGCGCCGTCGCTGGAGAGTTGCTTGAGCGCGGTCTCGCCAGAAGCGGTTTGTCCGGCATGGATTTTGGCGACGGCGGCGCCGAGGCGGGCGCGTCCGGCGAAGGGGCCGGCGCCGAGCGCGTCGGCGGCCTCTTGGTAGATGGCGGCGGCCTCGGTGTAGTTTTTCGCGGCAAAGGCTTCGTCGGCGAGGCGGAGCCGGGCAAGCCCGCCGAGGACATGGCCGGGATGCTCGTCGGCGAAGGTTTTCAGCTTGGCGGAGGAGGCGCCGGCTGCGGCGTAGGCGGCGGCGATGGAGGTCTCCTTCTGGTGCTGGAAATACTCGAAGCCGTAGTAGCCGAGCATCGCGACGAGGGCGGCGATGATGATGGTGATGATGAAGTTTTTGTTTTTCTGCCAGATGGCGTGCAGGGCCTCGTCGAAGGGGACGACCGGGGCTTTGGCTTCCTGGCTGGCGGGTGCGGATTTGGACATGGGAAAGATGTTTTTCGGAGGTGCGGTTTTTTTGGAAAATGTTGAGGAGAACAAATACAGGGCGGCGTGTAAAGGGAGGAGTCGAGGGGGGCTTTTGCTTCCCTGGCTCGTTCTTCATTCTTCGTTCTCGTTCTCTCTCGTTCTCTCTCTCTTTCTCCCCGAGCGGTGCCGCCGGGGCGAATGAGAAAAGACTTATACCGCTTCCTAATGAAAATCACTCTTTTGCAGGGGCGCCGCTTGCGACGCCCGGCTTGATAACCGTGCGCCAGCAAAGGCCGTGCTCCAGCAAAAGCCGTGCTCCAGTAACGGGCTTCGCAAGCGAAGCCCCTACATGGCTCTGCTTCTAAAGGGTCTCACTGGGAAAGGGTATTATTCGCCAGCCCTGTTTTTGCAGTGATTGAGGTTGCGCGGAGGCGGCAGGGAGGTCTCTCCGAGGCTTCCTCCGGGCGGAGGGGGGCGGTTTGGGTTTCATGGGGAAATCGGAGCGCCGTCGCGGAGACCTCGGAGAGGCCTCCCTGCCGCCTCCGGCCATTTTTGGAAGCGACTTGAATGGTGCCTCACGACGAAAACACGGTTAGCGAACAAGCCTGTTGTTCGTGCGAAGTCGCCCTGTCGTTTTTGTGAAACAGCGCCGTTGAAACAAACTCGCTTTGGCGGCGAATGGACTTTCATGCGCACAACATCCGTTTGATTATTATGCCTGCCAATAGGGTGTTGTTGCGGGTTTGTTGTCTCATCATTGCGGGATTCCGGAGCGCCGGCGGCTTCGCGGTTGACCGAGGCGCGGGGCGGGGCAAAGGTGGGGCATGGCTTCGCTTCAGGAATTGGTTGACTATTGCGACACACGCACGCGGCGCGCGGCGTTCAAGGACGCGCCGGGGGCGTTCAACGGGTTGCAGGTCGCGAACGCCGGGCGCGTGACCAAGGTCGGCGCGATCGTGGACTCGGGCGTGGCGCCGTTTCGCAAGGCGGTCGCGGCGGGCGTGGATTTCCTGATCGCGCACCACGGGATGTTTTGGGACATGCCGCGTCCGATCACCGGGCCGGTTTACGGGCGGGTGAGCACGCTGGTGCTTGGGAATTGCGCGCTGTATTCGTGCCACCTGCCGCTCGACGCGCACCCGGAGATCGGCAACAACGCCCTGCTCGCCCGCCAGCTCGGGCTTGCGCCGGACGAGCCGTTTCTGGTGCGCGACGGCGAGCCGACGGGCTGGGCGGCGGCGTGGGCGGACACGCGGGCGGCGCTGCGGGCGCGGCTGGAATCGCTCTACGCGCGCGTGGTGCCGGTGGAATGCGGGCCGGAGCGTCCGGGCAAGGTGGCGTTTTGCAGCGGGAGCGGCAACAGCGCCATCCCCGCGATGCCGGCGGCGGGCGTGACGACGCTGGTGACGGGCGAACTGCGCGAGGAATGGTTCAACGTCGCGCAGGAATCGGGGTTGAACGTGTATTTGTGCGGCCACTACGCGACCGAGACCCACGGCGTGCGCGCGCTCGCGGCGGAACTGGCGGAAAAATTCGGGCTGCCGTGGGAGTTCATCGCCACGGAGAATCCGTTATAGAAGGGCGCGCCCCCAAAAGGGGTGTTCCCACCGGAATCTTTCCTCTTTGTTCTTTTTCTTTATTCTTTCTCTTTCCTCTTTCCTCTTGTCAGGCGTCTCACTCCGCTCGGAATTTTCCCCGTCCGCTCCTGACGAAAGATAAAGATAAAGAGGAAGGAGGAAAGAAAAAGAGGGAAGAGGGAAGAGAAGAATAAAGAGGGGGATGGCATAACTGATATTACGCGACGCGCAGGGACTGGCCTTGCGTCACGCCGCGTCATCTCGGCGGCATAACTTTGAGTCGCATCCGTTGTAGAAAGAAGTTTAAGTTGGAAGTTTAAGTTGGCGGGCCTCCGGACTGTCGGTTTAAATTCAAGTTGATTATTGAGGTTGCGCGCTGCTGGTGTAGCGCAGGTTGTCAGGCTTCTCGCTTTGCCCGGAACCCAACCTGCTGACGGGTCGATGGCCCGCCCTGAAGCAGACTGGGCGTCGAGCGGAGCGACAGTCCGCCAGCCTGCGTTACGACCGAGGCCGCGCGTAACCCCAGTTAATTATTGAAGTCCACGTCCGCGCCGCCGCCCTCTTTCACTTTCACTTAAATTCCAACTTAAACTGTAAACTATATTCCCATGAAAACCATCGGCATCCTCAACGGCCCCAATCTCGACCGGCTCGGCAAACGCGAGCCGGAGATTTACGGCGCGACCACGCTGGCGCAACTGGAGGAGCGGCTGCGCGCGGAGTTCGGCGGCGCGGCGCGGCTGGAGTTTTTCCAGTCGAACCACGAGGGCGCGTTGATTGACCGGATCGCGGCGCTGGCGGACGCGAAGGCGGACGGCCTCGTCGTGAATTTCGGCGCGCTCACGCACACGAGCGTGGGCTTGCGGGACGCGCTCCTGGGCGCGCGCCTGCCGACGGTGGAGGTGCACATCTCGAATATCTACAAGCGCGAGGAATTCCGCCACCAGTCGCTCACCGCGCCGGCGTGCGCCGGCATGGTGACGGGGCTGGGCCTGGAGGGCTATTTCGCGGCGCTGCGGTTTTTGTTGAAACAGTGAGACGCGCGGCGGCGGCGATCGCGCGCGCCCCGCGGGCGGGCGTTTCCCGGCGCCTCCATGATTGCGGTTGCGGGACAATCCGCTTTTTTCGCTCCTCATGGCATCCGCACCCGAATGGCTCACGCTCACCGGCGCCCGACTGCGCAACCTGCGCGGCTTCGACCTGCATCTCCCGCTCGGACGCCTCATCATGGTCGCCGGCCCCAGCGGCGCGGGGAAATCGACGCTTTTCCGCGACCTCCTGCATCCCGCCGTCTCGCACGCCATCAAGACCGGCGCCCAAAAACTCGCCGGCCCCGCCTTCGTCAAGGCCACCGGCTTCGCGGACGATTCGCTGGCCGGGGCGGCAGTGACCGGTGACAAAAATCAGGCAACCGCAAAGACAACCCCGCCGCGCCGCCGCGCCAAACCGCCCGCCCCGCCCCCGCCCTTCGCTCTCCTGCTCAACGGCCACACCTTTCGCTCCGTCATCGAGGTGGACCAGTCGCCCATCGGCAAAACCCCGCGCTCCACGCCGGCCACCTACCTCGGCATCTTCGACCAAATCCGCCAGTTTTTCGCCGGCCTGCCCGAGTCGAAAATCCGCGGCTACACGGCCTCCCGCTACTCCTTCAACACCGCCGGCGGGCGTTGCGAAGCCTGCGCGGGCGCGGGTCGCATCAAGCTCGAAATGGCCTTCATGCCCGACACCTACCTGCCCTGCGACGACTGCCGCGGCACCCGCTACGCGCCCGAGCTTTCCGACATCACCTGGAAGGGCAAAAACATCGGCCAAGTGCTCCAGCTCACCTTTGACGAAGCCGCCGCCTTTTTCGACTTTCACAACCATCTCTCGCAAACCTGCCGCCTCATGGTCGATTGCGGCCTCGGCTATCTCACGCTCGGCCAGTCCTCGCCCACCCTCAGCGGCGGCGAAGCCCAGCGCCTGAAGCTCGTCACCGAACTCTCGCAAGGCCTCGCGACCGTCAAGGAACGCTCGCGCGGCGAACTTCCCCGCAACCTCTATCTCCTTGAGGAACCCACCATCGGCCTGCACCTGAGCGACTGCGAAAAGCTCATCCACGTGCTGCACTCGCTCGTCGATCAAGGCCACACCGTCGTCGTGATCGAGCACCACCTCGATCTTCTGGCCGAGGCCGACTACATCATCGAACTTGGCCCCGACGGCGGCCCGGCGGGCGGCGAGCTGCTCTACCAAGGGCCGCTCCCCGGCCTGTTGCGGGTGAAAAATTCCCCCACCGCCCCCTATCTGCGCGCCAAGCTGGGAAGTATAAAACAAGCCGGACCTTTTATCTTGAACAAAAGAAAACAAAGGAAACCGGAAAAATCATAGAGGCGCTTTTGAGAAATTCAATTTCCCCGGACAAACAAATCCCAGCCGCGAATGAACCGCGAATGAACCGCAAATGAGCCGCCAATGAATGCGAGTGGACGCGAATGCATTACGCGAATGCATTTATCGTGAGGACGACCAGCATAAAGGAGCTGTCGCTCCCTTTTTGCTATTCACGCCCAGCCGCGCCATTCATACCCTTTGCAGAC
>JAIRTK010000327.1 GCA_031254955.1 Opitutaceae bacterium | reverse complement strand
TATTTAGTCGAGGACGGGGTGACCGTGACCTTCCAGAATGCCGACAGCACGGCCGCCGGCGGCGTTTTTAACGCCAACGCCGCCGCCAGAAGCATCATCATCGCGCCATCCGGCACGCTTGGCACCGGTCGCGTGATTTTCAAAAAGAACCACTCGACCGGCGAAGGCGGGGTGTTTTATAATGCCGGGCCGGTGTCCGTCATGAATGCCGATTTTATTGAAAACGCGGCCTCCAACGGGGGTGTGCTCCGAAATACCTCGGCCTCCGGTCCCATCGAATTTAATCAGGTGTTGTTTGAGGGCAACCGTGCGGCCAACGGCGGAGTGTTTGCCAGCTACGGCAACATCACTGTCACCTCCGGCACCTTCACGGGCAATTATACCTCGGCCTACAATGGCGTGGGCGGCGTGCTCGCCAATTACAGCAGCTCGCTCACCCGCCCGGCGCTTTTCACCGGCGCGTCTTTTATAAACAACCGCGCGGCCAACGGCGGCGTGGCCGGCAGATACACCACCAATGGAATCCTGCTGATCGTTGACGCGCCTGAAATCTCCGGCAACTGGGCCGTCCAGAACGGGGGCGTCATCAATGACGCCAACAACCGCAATAACGGCTATTACATGCTCATCCGGTTGAGCGGGAGCACGGGCATGGACGATTATGTTTATTCCGGCAACGCCGCGCTGGGGCTCGCCCCGAACGCAACCAATACAGGGACGGCGGCGCTCATTTCCGGCTCCTACTCGACCCTCGGAACCGGAACCGCCGTGGCGGGCGCCGGCGGATTTTATTATGCAACCGTAAACAGCCTGCTGCGTTTTGATATAGCGGGCGGCGTCTCGCTCGCCATCGGCAAGGCCGGCAACCCCGCCGCCCTCGACTCCAT
Source organism: Opitutaceae bacterium (assembly GCA_031254955.1). Lineage (GTDB taxonomy): Bacteria > Verrucomicrobiota > Verrucomicrobiia > Opitutales > Opitutaceae > Termitidicoccus. The sequence goes on along the minus strand of JAIRTK010000327.1, from coordinate 10,988 downwards.
CGCCACGATCGATAACGCCGTCGCCGGCATCACCGCGCTCATCGAAAAAAACGGCGGCGGGCGGCTGGTGCTGCACGCCGACAATGCGCATTACAAAGGCGCCATCACTGTCAATGAGGGCAGTCTGTTCCTCGGCAACGCGAACGCCCGGCTCGGCGGCGCGATCACCATCGCCGACGGCGCGACCTTCGGCGGCTCGGGCACGCTCACCACGCTCCTGCAAAACAGCACCGTCGTCGCCGGGCGCACGCTGGTGACGGCGACCGCCGGCGCCACGCTCCGCGCTGGGCTGGACACGGCGGACGAGGCGGGGACACTGGCCGTCTCCGGCAGCGTGATATTAAAAGACGGCGCCATCCTCGCGCACGATTTGTTTTCCAGCGGCTCCGCCAGCCTGCTCAAGGCCGACGCGCTCACGCAGGAGGCGGACGCCATCATCAACCTCGGCCTGCTGGAGAACGGCACCTTCACGCTGGCGGAATGGACAACCGGCGGGCTGAATGCGGGCAGGCTGGCGTTGACGGTGAACGGCGGCGCGGAGACCGCGCGCAGCAGCGGGATGTTGTTTATTGACGGCGGCACCGCGTTGAAAGTCGCCAGCACGGTGTCGAGCCTTGAGCTGAAATGGACCGGGAGCGAGGGCGGCGAGTGGGCCGGACGGACGGGCGGGAGGGACTGGACGGACGGCCAGGCCAACGCGGAAAAACATTTCCGCGACGGCGACCGGGTGGTCTTTGACGGCGAGGCCGACGCGGACAATCCGGAGGCGCGCGCCGTCACGGTCGGCGCGGCGGGTGTCACCGTCGCCGACATGCGGGTGGCCGGGGACGCGGATTATCTGTTCCGGGGCGCCGGGGGAATCACGGCGGACGCGGGCGCGGCGGACGGCGCGCTCATCACCGGCTCGGGCATGTTGGTGAAGCGCGGGGCCGGCGAACTTATATTCACCAACACCGGCGCCAACCTGTTTATAAACGGCATCGACGTGGCGGGCGGCGTGGTCGCCTTCGACCGCGCCGGGCAGCTTGCGACCGGCGGCGGCGCGGGGATTGTATTCAGCGACTCGGGCACGCTGCGCGCCGCCGCCGGCGCGAGCGGCACGCTCTCGGCCAATATCAACATCGCCGCGGGCAAAACCGCCGGCGTCGAGACCGGCGCGCCGGACGGGCTTGTTTACAGCGGCACGGTGTCCTCCGGCGCGGCGGACTCCGTGCTGCGCAAGACCGGCGGCGGCGTGTTGCTGCTTCTGGGCGACAGCGGCGCGAACGCGGGCGCGGTGCGCGTCGAGGAGGGCGCGTTGCTGGCGGGCGAGGGGGCCGGACTGGGCGGGCGCGTGTCCGTCGCCGCCGGCGCGACGCTCGGCGGCGCGGGCGAGTTCGGCGCGGGCGGGGATGTGACCGCCGACGCCGGGGCGGTGCTCATGGCCGGCGTGGACTCCTCCCGGTCCGGCACGCTCACGCTCACTAATATAAACATCGCGGGCGGCGTCGTGCTCCAGTTCGATTTATATAACGACATGGACGGCGCGGTGAAACGCAGCGACCGCATCCTCGGCGCGGGGACGGCGCAAATCAGCGGGACCAGCATCATCGACATCACCACGCTCGCGTCGGGCACCTTCAACCTCGGCAACCTGGCCGGGCTTGCGGACAATTATCAAGTGACGCTCAACGACATGGTGCTGCCCGCCTCCGGGCGCCTGAGCGCCGCGCTCGACCGCGCCGGCTCCGGCGCCGGCGAGTGGTTGCGGCTCGTCACCACGGCGGACAAGTCCCGCGAGATCACCTGGACCGGCTCCGGCGGCGCGTCGTGGAGCGTGACGGCGGAAAACTGGGCCGGCTCGGGCGGCGTTACCCAGTATGGTTACGGCGACCACGCGGTGTTTGACGGGACGGCGGACAACCGCGTCATTTCCATCGACGGCGCGCAGGTTAACATTTCCGGCATGACGGTGGCCGGCGGCGCGGATCATGTCTTCACGGGCGGCGGCGGCATCCGCGTCGGGACGGATTCCGTGATGGACGACGGAAGCACCGCCGAGATTGAAAACCCGTCGGGCAAACTGATAAAAAGCGGGGACGGCGTTTTGATATTCGCCAACGACGCCGCGAATGATTTCGAGCACGGCATTGCCCTGTCCGGCGGCGCGATTGTCTTCAGCCGCGCCGACCAGCTCGGCGCGCCGGGCACGGCGATCACCTTCACGGACGACGCGGCGTTGCGCGCCGGCGCGGCGGCGCTGGAGCTGGCGAACACCCTCGTGATCGAGGACGGCGTGACCGGCGCGGTGGACAGCAACGGCCACGACCTGGCGCTTGCCGGCGCGTTGTCCGGCGGCGCGGACGCCACCCTCGCCAAGGACGGCGCGGGCGCCGTGCTGCTGGCGGCGGACACCGGCGGGTTCACCGGCACGCTGGCGGTGCGCGAGGGCGTGCTGCGCGCCGCCGCCGCGCACCAGTTCACCGCCGCGGGCGCGCCGGCGATTCGCGTGGACGCGGGCGCGACGCTCGACCTCGACGGCCACGACCAGACGCTCACGAGCCTGGCGGGCGCCGGCGTCGTTGATCTCGGCGCGGCGGCGCTCGTTTATAATGTGGCGTCGGGCATGACGCATGAGTTTGCCGGCGCGTTCACGGGCGCCGGGCAAGTGGTCAAGGGGGGCGCGGGCGCATGGATTCTCTCCGGCTCCAGCGGGCACGAGGGCGGGTTTATATACAACGAAGGCTCGCTCGGGCTGGCGTCCGGCGGCGCCCTCGGCGCGGGCGCGCTCGTCATCAACGCCGCCGGCGCGCGGATAAGCATCGAGGCCGGCGGCATCGACACGCCCAACGACATCACCGTGGGCGCCGGCGGCGTGACCATCGAGACCAACGGGCTGGCCGCGGAGTTTTCCGGGAAAATCGGCGGCGCGGCGGTGACGCTGGAGGGCGCGGGCACGCTGGCCTTTTCGGGCAACAACACCTTTTCGTCGCTTGATATAAACAACGCCCGCCTCATCGCGCGGCGCGCGGAATCCATCACCGGCGCCGTGACCATCGCCGCCGGCTCCGTGCTGGAATTCCGGGGCGTCGCCGCCGGGCAGGTGCACGGCGGCATCACCGGCGGGCGGCTGCTCTTCACCTCCAGCACCCTGTCCCTGCTCGGGACGAACAGGCTGGACAACGTCATCGCCGGCGCCGGCGCGGACATCACCGTCGCCTCGACCGGGGCGCTCGGCGGGCCGTCCGCGAACATCGTGGCGCGCGACGGCGGGACGCTCCGCGCCGCCGTGGACAACATCACCGGGCGCGACATGACCATCGACGGCGGCGTGCTCGTGTTCGGCGCGGATTATCAAATGGGTTCGCTCGCGCTCACGGGCACGCTGGCGTTTGTCAACGGCGGCGAGGTGCGGCTCGCCGCCACCCTGCCCACGGGCGTCTATACGGCGGCGGTGGCCGGCGGCGGCATCCCCGCCATGCCCGCCTACGACCCGCACCAGGGCGGCATGTTCATGGTGCTGGACATCATCGACGGGGAGAGCCTGCGCGTCACCGCCTACAACAAGGCGCTGGAGCCGGGCAAGGAAATCGCCGTGGGCTTCGACGCGATGACCGCCTCGGCGCGCTCCATCCACGCGCACATCGCCGGGGAGTTTCTCGCGCCGGCGGACAGGGGCGCCGCGCCCGCGCCCGGAAGCGGCCTGTGGTTCAGCGCCATCGGCTCGTTCGCGGAATACGGCGACGATTACAAGCATCTTGGTTATACCGAAAGCACCTGGGCCGGCATCATCGGCTGCGACTGGCTTTCCGGAGGAAACGCCCTGCTGGGCGGCTACCTCGGCTATTCCAGCACCCGGCTGGAGACCGGCGCCCGTCCGGACGCCGGGGGCAGCGCGGACACGGACATGGCGCTGCCCCGCGCCGGACTCTACGGCGCGGCCAAGTCCGGCATTGTATATATGACGGCCAACCTCGGCGCCGGCTTTGGCTCGGCGGACACCGCGCGCGTGGAGGATCACGGCAACGCCGTCACCGGCACCCACGACCTCGATATTTTCGGCGGCGGCATCGAGGCCGGCCTCATGCTGCGCCCCTTCGCGGACGGGCTGCTGCGCCCCTCCGTCGGGTTTCATTATATGAATCTGCGTTTTCATGATTATAGGGAAAAGGGCAGGGGGGCGGTGCGGATTGACAGCTTCCGCGCCCACTCGATGCAGGCGGTCTTTCGTTGCGACGCCGCCAAGGCCCTCAAGCTCCCGTGGGGGCGGCCCGGCGTGGTGGAGCTGGGCCTGGGCTGGCGGCAAAGCCTTCGCACCCGTGTCTCCGAGGTGCGGGCGGCGCTGGTGGGCTATCCTGACGACGCCGCGTTCCTGATACGCGGCGACGACTACGCCGATGCCGGCGTCACCGGCGGCGTCGGCGTCCGGCTGGCGCTTTCCCGGCGGCTGCTGTTTTCCCTCGCGTATGATTTTGATTATAGTCCCGCCGGCACCCACGACAGCGACACCATCCGGCACACCTTCAACTCGGTTCTCCGTCTGGGCTGGTGAACGCCGCTTCGCCGGTTCGTCGCCTCGCCGCTTCGCCGAAAACATCGCTTCGCCGAAAACGCCGCTTCGCCGAAAACGCCGCCGCCCCGCCGCCATTATCCATTATAAATTCTGAAATCGCTTTGCCTTGCCTTAAATCGGAAAAACAACCCGCCACCGCACTCACTGCTAACGCCACCGCACTCACTGCCACCGCCATGCCTCCTCCCGCCACCGCCGCTGCCAGCGGCACCGCCATCGCCCGCGCCTCCCGCGCCGCCCGCGCCCCCCGCGCCGTTCGCGCCGTCATCGCCGCGCTCGCGTGCCTTTCAGCCTTCGGCCTCCAGCCTCCGGCTTTTTCCGCCGCCGCGGACACGGCTCCGCCGCCGCTCGAAGCCGGCTTCGACGCCCCGCCGCTCTCGGCGCGCCCGCTCGGCTGGTGGCATTGGGCCAACGGCAACGTCACCAAGGAAGGCATCGACGCCGACCTGGAGGCCATGAAACGCGCCGGCATGGGCGGCGTGCAGATGTTCGACGTGGAAATCTACATGCCCCCCGGCCCCGTGCGCTACGGCACCGAAAACTGGTTCGACCACGTCACCCACGCCATCAACAAAGCGGACGCGCTCGGCCTCGAATTTCACCTCATGAACACCCCCGGCTGGTCCGCCAGCGGCGGCCCGTGGGTGACGGAGGCGTTGTCCATGAAACGCGTGGTGTGGACGGAGACCGCCGTCACCATCCCCGCCGCCGATAGGGAACGCGGGCGGCCCGCCCGCTCGTCGGCGGACGCGCCGTCCGCGCTCCATGCGCTCACGCTCCCCCGTCCCGACACCAAGCCCTTTTACGCGGCGCGCGCCGTCACCCGCTCCGGGGACGGATTTTATCAAGACATCGCCGTGTTCGCCGTCCCCGCCGACACCGCCGGAGGCGCCGCCGCCGCGCGCCTCGCCGCCCCGCTCGACCGGAAAATCGCCTGGGCCGCGAAACCCGTCACGCGCCCCGCCGCCAACCGCCCCGGCATCCCCGCCGCCCGCGTCATCGACCTCACCGCCGCCCTCGACCCCGCCACCGGCAGACTCGCCGCCACGCTCCCGTCCCTCCCGCCCGGCGAGTGGACGCTGCTGCGCTTCGGCTTTGTCTCCACCGGAAAAACCAACCACCCCGCCGTCCCCGAGGGCCACGGACGCGAAATCGACAAACTCGACGCCGACGCCGTCGCGTTCCAGTTCGAGCGCGCCGTCCTGCCGCTCATCCGCAAGGCCGGGCCGCTCGCCGGAAAAACCTTCACCGGCCTGCTCTTCGACAGCTTTGAAGGCGGTTTTCAAAACTGGACGGCAACACTACCCGAGGCCTTTGCGAAACAAAAAGGCTACGACTTCCTCCCGTGGCTGCCGTTGCTCACGGGCCGCATCATCGAGAACGAGGCCGCGAGCGAGGCCGTGCTCTGGGACTTCCGCCACGTCATCGAGGAACTGATCGCCGAAAACTATTTCGGCACCATGCACCGCCTCGCCGCGCGCCACGGCATCAAACTCTACTCCGAGTCCCAAGGCGGCCCGCTCAATCCCATGTCGGCCAACCGCCACGTGGACGTGCCGATGAACGAATTCTGGAACCCCGAGCTTTCCCCTCGCGCCTCGCGCATCAGGCAAAGCGTCTCATCCGCCAGCTTTCTCGGGCGCCGCGTCGTGGCGGCGGAGGCGTTCACCTCCACGCCCGAGTTCGGCAAATTCCAAAACACCCCCGCCTCGCTCAAGCGCGTGGGCGACCAAGCCTTCGCGCTCGGCCTCAACCGCTTCGCCTTCCATAGCTGGACGCACCAGCCCGTCACCGACGCCGCGCCCGGCTTCGCGCTCGGCCGCTACGGCGTGCATTTCGGACGCCTCAACACCTGGTGGCCCTACGCCGATGCGTGGATCGCCTACCTCGCGCGCAGCCAGTTTCTGCTCCAGCAAGGCCGCATCGCCGCCGACATCTGCCTGCTCGTGGACGAGGACCTCGGCTACAGCCTGCCCGCGTCCGCGAACCGCCTCGTGCCCGGCTACGATTACGCGGTGTGCTCCCCGGAGGACTTGCGGCGCATGACCGCGCGCGCCGGCGTCGTCTCGCACCCGCACGCCGGCGATTTCCGCCTCCTGCTCACGCCCGGCAAAACCATCGCAAAAACCTGGGTCGCCACGCTCCCGACCCTGCGCCACCTCCGCCAACTCGTCGCCGACGGCGCGGTGCTCGCGGGCGAACCGCCGGCGGCCCCGGCGGGCTTGGACGACCTGAAAAACAAAGCCGAGTTCGACCGCCTCGTCGCGGAACTTTGGGGCGGCCTCGACGCCAGAAAAACCGCCTCGAAAAAACTCGGCGCCGGCACGGTTTACGCCGGCTTCAACCCCGCGCGCACCCTCGCCGCGCTCAAACTCGCCCCCGATGTCGCGTGGACGCCGGCAAACGCCGCCGTCGATTTTCTCCACCGCGCCACGCCGGAGGCGGACATCTATTTCATTTCGAGCCAGTCCGCCGCCCCCGCGAACCTTGAGCTGGAGTTCCGCCAGCGCGACCGCGCGCCCGAGCTTTGGGACGCCGCCACCGGCGCGCGCGCCACCGCGATGGTTTTCCGCCAAACCGAAAACGGCATCGCGCTGCCCGTCGCCTTCGAACCGTGGGGTTCCGTGTTCGTCGTCTTCCGCAAACCGCTCCCCGCGCGCTGGGCGACCGCGACCGAACCCGCCGCCGTCGCCGCCACGCAAACCGCCGCCGGCCTGCTCTCGAGGAACTGGCCCTCCTCAATATATAATTCCGATAATACAATAACCAAATACAACATGCCGATGCCGCCGCCCCCGCCGCAAACCCTCGCCGCCCCCTGGCGCGTGACCTTCCCCGACGGACGCGGCGCGCCGTCGGGAGAATTGATTTTCGAAAAACTCCTCTCCTGGCCCGACCACCCCGACGCCGGCGTAAAATACTACTCCGGCACCGCCGTATATAAAACGACCTTCACCATCGCCGACTCCACCCCTCAAAGGAGCGCGGGCATTCCTGCCCGCGATTCCCGCAACATCGCGGACAAGAATGTCCGCGCTCCCGTCACCAGCACCGCCACCATCGCTTTCAGCGGCTCCCTCGCTCCCGGCGTCGCCGCCGCCGCTTCCTTCACCGCCGTCGATTCCATCGCCCTGCCGCACCCGCACCAACGCCTCTTCCTCGACCTCGGCACGGTCGCCGACATCGCCCGCGTTTATATAAATGGCGCCGACGCCGGCATCCTCTGGAAACCGCCCTTCCGCGCCGACATCACCGCGCACCTCCGGCCCGGCGAAAACACGCTAGAAATCCACATCGCCAACCGCTGGATCAACCGCCTCATCGGCGACGAGGCGATTGACGACGGCCTCTCCTATCAGACCGGCGGCAAAAACAAATTCACCAACGGACGCATCCAGAAGCTCCCCGACTGGCTCCACGACCCCGCGAAACGCGGCGCGCGCAAGCGCCACAGCTTCAGCGTGTGGAAACACTACAACGCCGATTCCCCGCCCGTCCCCGCCGGCCTCCTCGGCCCCGTCACGCTCGAATGGCTCAACCACCTCTCCTTGCCGCGATGAAATAAATCATCAAACCGTCCACAGATTACACAGATTGCACAGATTAAGAACAAATCATTAAAAAATCTGCGTAAATCTGCGTAATCTGCGGACAATAAAAACAAACCATCAGACTGTCCACAGATTGCGCAGACTACACAGATTAAGAACAAGTCATTAAAAAATCTGCGTAAATCTGCGTAATCTGTGGATAATAAAAACAAACCGTCAGGCTGTCCACAGATTACGCAGATTACACAGATTAAGAATGAGTCATTAAAAAATCTGCGTAAATCTGCGTAATCTGTGGATAATAAAAACAAGCCATCAGACTGTCCACGGATTGCACGGATTACACAGATTAAGAACGAATCATTAAAAATCCGTGTAAATCTGTGTAATCTGTGGACAATAAAAACCCATCCGCCCCGCACAAAGTCACAAAGACACAAAGAAATATATTATCCTGTCACGCCCCCCAGAAACCTTGTGCCTTTGTGCCTTCGAGTGAGATAAAGACGAACAGTAAAGTCCATTCAAACTCCCGCCCATGACACCCACCCCAAAAACCTCCGCCACGCTCCCCTCGTTCCCCACGCTTCCTGCATTCCCCGCGTTCCCCGTGCTTCCCGCGCTCCCCGCGCTTTGCACCGCCGCGCTTGCGCTCGCGCTCGCCATCTCCGCCGTCTCCGCCGCGCCCGACAATCCCGCGCCCGGCAACACCCTCCTCATCGAGCCGGAAACCTTCGCCGTTCTCGGCGCCTGGGACGCCAAAGGCGACCACATCCGCTCCTCGAACCGCCCCGCCGTCGCCCTCGCCGGCTTCACCCTCGCCGAGCCGGGCGACTACCACGTGTGGACGCGCAGCTTCGACTCCACCGACCGCGAACAAGGCGCGCGCCGCTTCCTCCTGCGCATTGACGGCCAGCCGCTCGAACGCGAGTCCGGCCAGCACGGGCGCGACGGCCTCTGGTGGGAAAACGTCGGCGCGCTCACCCTCGCCGCCGGCGAGCACGCGCTCGAAATCGACGACACGCGCCGCCACTACGGACGCCTTGAGGCCATTCTCCTGACGCGCGCCGCGCTCGACCCCAACATCCGCGCCCCCGCGGCGCTGCGACGCTTCCGCCAGCCCGTCACCCAGCCGGAGCGCGTTTTCCCGGCGACCCCCGCGCCGACGCCGCCCGCGCCTGACGCGAAACCGCTCGTGGAAATCCGCAACGCCGACCTCGCCATCCGCTTTTTCGCGGCAAAGTCCGCCGCCGGCGCGCCGCTCGTCTGGCGCGAGACAGTGTTTCTGACGGACGGCGCCGGCGTCCGCGAAAACGCCGCCCGCGCCGCCCTTCCCACCGGGGAACACCTCGCGGGCGCCGCCAGCGCCGCCCCCGCCCTCCCCGCCAACACCTCCGCCCCCGCCAACACCTCCGCCCCGCTGCCACCGCTCGCCCACGGCGTCGAGCCGCTGCTCGTCATCGCGCGCGACCCGGACATTAAGGCGGCGGTTTGGGACGACGTGTTCCCCTCGTGGACGAATCAGGAGACCGCCGTCTGGCGCGTCGCCGGGCGCGAGGTGACGCTGGCCGCCGACATCCGCGATCCCTTCGCCGCCGGCAGCCTGCTGGCGCTGCCGCCCGTCACCGTCCGCGCGCTCGGGCCGCGCTCCGCCGAGACCACCTGCCGCGCCGCCGACGGCAGCCTGTCCGCCACGCTGCGCTGGACGCTGCCGGAGGCGGGGCGCCTCGTCCGCGTCGAGGCGGAATTTTCCGCGCCGCGCGACGCCTTCTGGTCAATGGCCTTCGCGCCTGGCCCCTTGTTTCCCAAAAGCGCGGTCAACGCCGTGCAACTCCCGCCACTCTACCAATACCGCCGGCTCCCGGTGACGCCGCGCCTGCTGCCCTCGTCGAAGACGCCGCACCCGCTCGCGCTCGTCACGGCGCGGCCCGAAGGCTTTTCGCGGAACGTCACCGTGGGCGTCCTCGCCGACCCGGAGACGCTCACGCCCGACTGGCCGGCGCATGACAACGCGAGCCACGGCTTCACGCTGACCGGCCTCGCCGGCGGCGCGCAGGCGCACGTTTTTTCGCCCCTGCCCGGCGGCAAAAACTCCCGCGCCGCGCCGGGCGGGCGCGTCGCCGCCGCGTGGCAGGTCGCCGCCGCGCCGCTGCCGTGGCACGCCGTCATGCGCGAGGCCGGCGCGCGCCTGTGGAAGCTGCGCGACTACCGCGAGCCGTTCGCCAATTCGCTCACGGAACAGGCGCTCAACCTCGCCGGACTTCTCGGCGACGACGCGCACGCGTTCTGGCTGCCGGAGTTGAAAGGCCCCGCGAACATCGAGGCGCCCTCGACCGTCACGCACGCCGCGCCGCTGGCCTACCTCGCCGCCGCGCGCGTCACGCGCGACGCCGATTTCTACCGCCGCCGCGCGCTGCCCGTGCTCGAATTTTTGCTCAGCCGCCCCGAGGCGCATTTCGCGCTCAACGCCGGCAACAACAGCTACCTCTCGCCGAAAGGCGCGCGCATCGCCTTCGACGACTCCGCGCAACCCGCCGCCGTCTGGGAGGGCGCCGACGCGCTCCTGGGCCGCCTCAACCCGTGGCTGCGCGACTACTACATCGCCGGACGCGCCCGCGCCTCCGGCGGGCAAAACACCGCCCGCGCGCCCGGCTGGTCGCCCCGCCTCGCGCTGCTCCGCGCCCAGTCTTCGGCACCATCGCGTGACGCCGCCGCCACCGCCGCCGCCGCCCCCACCGCCGCGCCAAAACTCACCAACGCCCCACCCGCCGACACCGCCGCCGCGTCAAAGCTCACAAACGCCCCACCCCCCCCCCCCCCCCCCCCGGCAAAACACACAAAACCACCACCCCCCCCCAACGCCGCCGCCCCAAAAAGCAAACAAA
>JAIRTK010000321.1 GCA_031254955.1 Opitutaceae bacterium | reverse complement strand
GGCAACGGCTCGGCGGGGACGCCTCCACCTCCCCGCCCTCCCCACGCGCTCTCCCGGAAAATTTTTGAATTCCCAGCCCGCTCCGCATTCCTCATGCTCCCGTCTGCCTGTTCCGTTGTCGCCAACCGCAACCCATATCCAAAACCATGACACCACTCATCGTCACGCTCGTCCTCCTTGTCCTGATCGTTCTCTTTGTCATCGGCATCTACAACAAACTCGTCGGCCTGCGCAACCGCTTCAAAAACGCCTTCGCGCAAATCGACGTGCAACTCAAACGCCGCTACGACCTCATCCCCAACCTCGTCGAAACCGCCAAGGCCTACATGAAACACGAACGCGAGACGCTCGAAGCCGTCATCGCCGCGCGCAACACCGCCTACGCCGCCTCGAAAACCGCCGCCGCCAACCCCGCCGACTCCGGCGCGGTCAAATCGCTCCTCAACGCCGAGTCCGGCCTCGGCGGCGCGCTCTCCCGCCTCATGGTCGTCGCCGAGCAATACCCCGACCTCAAGGCCAACCAAAACATGATGCAACTCACCGAGGAACTCACCTCCACCGAAAACAAAATCGCCTTCGCCCGCCAAGCCTACAACGACTCCGTGATGACCTACAACACCCAGCGCGAAGTCTTCCCCTCGGTGATCTTCGCGGGCATGTTCGGCTTCACCCCCGCCGAACTCTTCCAGGTTGACACCCCCGCCGAGCGCCAGGCCCCGAAAGTAGCCTTCAACTGAGCCGCATCACCACAGGAGCCGCGTCACCACCAGAAGCGCATCGCTACAAAAACGCATCACCACAAAAACGCATCACCACAGGAGCGCGGGCATTCCTGCCCGCGATTCCCGCCCCACCACACACATCCGCCCCCGCCTCTCTCAATGCCCCCGCGCCCGGCATTCCTCAACCCCGACATGCTCATTGAGCGGCACCGCCATCACCTGCCCCACTGGGAGCAAGGTCGGGTCTGGCAGTTTATCACTTGGCGGCTCGCCGATTCGATACCGGCCGCAACACTCGCCGAATGGAAATCAGACCGCGATGCATGGATGCGCCGCCACCCCGAACCATGGGATGCCGCCACCGAACACGAATATCACAAAGAGTTCTCCACGCGCCTCGACGACTGGCTTGATGCCGGGCACGGAGCCTGTGTTCTGCGGACTCCCGCGCATGCGAAAACCGTCGCCGATGCGCTTCGCCACTTTGAGGGTGCGCGCTACACCTTTGGCGCTTTTGTAATCATGCCGAATCACGTGCATGTGCTTTTCCTGCCGGATACGACAACCCCGCTTGCTGACATCATTCGTTCGTGGAAAGGCTACACGGCAATGGCGCTTAACCGTCGCCTCGGCAAACGGGGACAACTCTGGCAGGAAGACTATTGGGACCGGATTATTCGCAACCAAGCGCACTACGATGCCTGCGCGCGCTATATCATTGCGAATCCGGCAAAGGCGCGTCTCGGACAGAATGAGTATATCCTTTACGTGGCCGCGACCACCGCCCCCCGGCCACAGGACGAAAACACAAGACAGGCGCACCCGTTCCCCGCATAATTTCGCGGGCAGGAATGCCCGCGCTCCTTTTTTCAACCGCCTCCCTTCCCATCATGGATTTCTTTCAAGCCCAAGACCACGCCCGTAAAAAATCCGGACGCCTCGTCTTCCTCTACCTCGCGGCCGTCCTCGCGATTATCCTCTCCATCTACGCCATCCTCATCCTCGCGCTGACCGGGACCTCCGCCAACGGCAACCCCCTCTCCACCGCCACCGACACTGCCACCGCCACCGCCACCCTCGCCCGCTACTGGCACCCGCAACTCTTCCTCGGCACCGCAGGCGTCACCGCCGCCGTCATCGCGCTCGGCAGCCTCTTCAAAATCATCTCGCTGCGCGGCGGCGGCGGAGTCGTCGCAAGATCGGTCGGCGGCATCCTCGTCGCGCCCAACACCACCGACCCGCAAAAACGCCGCCTCGTGAACGTCGTCGAAGAAATGGCCATCGCCGCCGGCGTGCGCGTCCCCGAAATCTACATCCTGCCCGAAAAAGGCCTCAACGCCTTCGCCGCCGGCTACTCGCCCGACGACGCCGCCGTGGCCGTCACCCAAGGCGCGCTCGACACCCTCACCCGCGACGAACTCCAAGGCGTCGTCGCGCACGAGTTCAGCCACATCCTCAACGGCGACATGCGGCTCAACATCCGCCTCATCGGCCTGCTCTTCGGCATCTTTCTGCTCACCATTCTCGGACGCGGCCTCGTGCGCGCCGCCGCCTCCTCCGGCTCCCGCGACAAAAAAGGCGGCGGCGCCGCCGCCTTCCTCCTCCTCGGCCTCGCGCTCGTCATCATCGGCTACCTCGGCGTTTTCTTCGGACGCCTCATCCAAGCCGCCGTCTCGCGCCAACGCGAATTTCTCGCCGATGCCTCCGCCGTCCAGTTCACGCGCAATCCCGACGGCATCGCCGGCGCGCTCCGCAAAATCGGCGCGCTCGCCGCCGGCTCCCGCATCGCCAACGCGCACGCCACCGAGACCAGCCACATGTTTTTCGCCAACGCCCTCCGCGGCTCCTTCGCCGGACTCTTCGCCACGCACCCGCCGCTCGCCAAACGCATCAAAGCCATCGACCCCTCCTTCGACGGCACGTTCTCCGCCAAACCCAAACCGCGCGCCGCCTCCGGCGAACCACCCGCGCGCCCACCCCGCCGCCCCTCCCCGCCGCCGCCGCTCCCCATCCCCGGCACAACCCTTGCCAACGCAACCATCCCCAGCGCGACCGCCCCCGGCACAACCATCGCCGGCGCAACCACCGCCGGCATAGCCGCCCCCGGCACAACTATCTCCGGAGCAGCCGCCCCCGGCGCGGCAGCCATCACCGACGCAGCCATCACCGGCGTGGCCATCACCGGCGACAGCGGCGTGACCGGCGCGACCACGCCCCCGCCCCTGCCCACCTCCGAATTCCTCGCCGCGCTCGCCATCGCTTCCGCGCCCGACCCCTCGCATGGCGCCAAAACGCTCGAAACCATTCCCCCCGCGCTCCGCGAAATCGCCCACGACCCCGAACGCGTCCGCGCCCTCATCCTCGCGCTCCTCCACGACACCGCCGACACCGCAATCGCCGCGAAACAACAACTCATCGCCGACCGCGTGCTCGCCACCACCGAACGCCAGACCTACGCCGCCACGCTGCCCGCCGCCGCCGCCCTGCCCGCCCGCGCCCGCCTCCCCCTGCTCGACCTCGCGCTGCCCGCCCTCCGCGCGCTCCCGCCCGCGCAAACCGACGCCCTCCTCCAAGCCGTGGACGCATTCATCGCCGCCGACGGCAGGACCAGCCTCGCCGAATTTGCGCTCCGCCGCGTCATCCAACGCAACCTCCGCCCGCCCGAACGCAACCCGCGCCTGATCGCCGCCGCCGCGCCGCTCGCCGCCGAGATCAGCCTGCTCCTCGGCGCGCTCGCCCGCTCCGACGCCGCCGCCCCCGAATCCGCCGCGCGCGCCTTCGCCGCCGGCGCGGGAAAATTCGACGAAGCCGCCCGCGCCAAACTCGCCTTCCAGCCCGCCGTCAACACCGACCCCGACGCCCTCGCCCGCGCGCTCGACCGCCTCGACCACGCCGCGCCCGCCGTCAAAAAAACGCTCCTCGCCGCGCTCACCGCCGCCGCCTGTTCCGACGCCAGCATCGCGCCCGCCGAAATCGAAATCATCCGCGCCACCGCCGCCGCCCTGAACTGCCCCGCCCCGCTCATCCAGTGACGCCGCCGCAAAGTTGTGTCACCGCCGGAATCTTTCCTCTTTATTCTTTCTTCTTTCCTCTTTCTCCCCCAAGCGATGCCGCTGCGGGATAAAGATAAAGAAGAAAGAAAAAACATCCCGGACGCATAACCTCACTTTGAAGCGCACTCATGAGCATAAGGCCACCCTCTCATACCCTTTCCCAGTGAACAGGACCCTTTAGAAGCAGAGCCATGTAGGGGCTTCGCTTGCGAAGCCCGTTGCTGGAGCATGCCCGTTGCTGGAGCACGGTTATCAAGCCGGGCGTCGCAAGCGACGCCCCTACAAAAGAGTGGTTTTCATTGGGAATGGGTATTACATCCGGCAAGCCACAAAGTATGCTCTCCTCCTTCAATAAAAACCTGATTTTTTCTTCGCCTGCCCGGATTATCATCCAGCTCGTGCTCTCCGGCAGTGTCATCCTAGCTTACCCGATTTTGGCGGCAGTCGTGATTTCGGCATTCCATGAGGCTTTGTTGCACGGCTCATCCCCCTCATTGTCGGTCTGGCTGCTTTCTTTCGGCGCACTCATCGGCACTCCCGCCATCTTCCTGTCAATCTTCGCTCGCTCGCCCGCGCGTTGGTTAAGGAATCTGCTCACCATCGGTTTGATTGGCAGCCTCTGCGGGCAGGTATTTCTGTGTCTGAGCATTGCCGACTCCCCTTTTGGCATGATGCGTGGCATTGATATTATTGCCAGCGCATGGATTAGCGGCGGCCCGTCGCTCGTCGCCATCTGGAACCTGTGGCGTCTGTGGAAAAAAACACCAGCCAGCCCCGTCCCCGCAAAAGACATTTTGTAACCTAATGGGTTACAAACCGGCTT
The DNA here is from genome assembly GCA_031254955.1 of Opitutaceae bacterium. Taxonomy (GTDB): domain Bacteria; phylum Verrucomicrobiota; class Verrucomicrobiia; order Opitutales; family Opitutaceae; genus Termitidicoccus. The sequence goes on along the minus strand of JAIRTK010000321.1, from coordinate 420 downwards.
GGTTCGGGGCGGGTTTCATGAATGGCACGGAGCCGGGTGTAATTCAAAGTGGTGTCACCAAGGGCCGCTCGCGCAAGGAGCGGCGACGTCCCGCCGCCGGACGCGAGCAACGCGAGCGCCCGTTCACAGGCAGGCTTTCGGGCAAACTTTCCAGACCTCCCGGCGCAAACGCGCGAGGCTTCGCCTCGTCCGGCGGCGGGACGCCGCCGCTCCTTGCGCGAGCGTTCTTTCTCATCCTTCCTGATTCTGACTCCACTTTGAATTACACCCGCACGGAGCCGGCAGCCTGGTCCCGCCCGTCCGGCCACCGTTTTCCGTCGCTCACTTCTTGCTGCCGCTTTTTCCCAGCGGCACCGACATCCCCGCCCCGGCCACCGCGCCCTCGTTGCCGCCCGCCGCCCATGCGCGGAACGAACTGCA
>JAIRTK010000289.1 GCA_031254955.1 Opitutaceae bacterium | reverse complement strand
GGTGGTTTGTCGGTGGTGGCTTGCTTGCCGCCGGGGCTGGCCGGCGGTGGCTGGGTTTGCCGGTGGCGTCACACCAGCGGTGTTTCGCCGGGGATGGGGATGGTTACGGGCGGGGCGGCGCCGAAGGCGTAGGCGGGCGGCGTGAGGTCGAGCTGGGAGCGCTCAAGCACCCAGTCATACTTGATCTCGCGTCCGGTGTAGGCGGACATGCGGCCGAGGATGGCGGTGAGCGTGCTTTCGGCGATGCGGCGCGCGTGGTTGAGCGGCGCGCCGGCGCGGATGCTCGCAATCAGATCGATGTGCTCCTGCACCATCGGGCGGTTCAACTCGTCTTCAAATTTCCAGGCGTTCCGTCCGGTGATGGCGCGTTCCGGCATGGCGTTGCCGAGCGTGCCGGTGAGGCGTTCGCCGACGCGGTGCGCGGCGCCTTTGGTGTGGCGGCAGAGGCTTTGCACGCGCGCGCCGTTGGCGTATTCAAATTCGACGGAGAAATGGTCCCAGATTTCGCCGTATTCCGGGCCGGTGCGCCATTGGCGCCCGCCCATGCCGAGCGCTTTCACCGGGGGGCCGCCGAAGGCCCAGTTGATCACGTCGATGTTGTGCACGTGCTGTTCGACGATGTGGTCGCCGCACAGCCAGTTGAAGTAATACCAGTTGCGGATTTGGTATTCCATTTCGGTCCATTCGGGCTTGCGTCCGCGGTGCCACAGGCCGCCGCCCAGCCAGTAGCACTGGCCGCCGGTAAGCTCGCCGATGGCTCCGTCGAGGACGCGGCGCATGATCGCTTGGTAGTTGTTGGCGTGGCGGCGTTGCGTGCCGGCCACGATGGCGAGTTTTTTCCGCGCGGCGAGTTCGCCGATGGCGATGACGCGGCGCACGCCGGCGGGATCGACGGCCACGGGTTTTTCGGCAAAGACGTGCACGCCTTTTTCGATCGCGGCTTCGAGGTGCGGGGGGCGGAAGCCGGGCGGCGCGGCGAGGAGGACGAGGTCGATGCCGGAGTTGATCACGCCTTTGTAGGCGTCGAAGCCGGTGAAGCAGCGTTCGTCGGTGACGGCGTTGCGGTCCGCGTCGAGCGGCGGGCGCGGGCGGTTGCCGGGCTGGCCTTTGGTGAAGTGGTCGCGCGCGGCTGCGACGCGGTCGGCGAAGAGGTCGCCGAGCGCCCAGAGTTGCACGGCGGGGTCGGCGGCGATGCAGTCGCGGACCGCGCCGATGCCGCGTCCGCCGCAGCCGACGAGGCCGATTTTCAGGCGGTCGGAGCCGGCGGCAAAGGCGTTTGCGGGCAGGCTGGCGAGCAGCGGGATGGCGGAGAGCGCGGCGCAGTCGCCCAAAAAGGCGCGGCGGGAGAGCAGGCGGGGGGAGGGGGGGATGGCGGGTTGGGTCATGGCGGGTTGGGTCATGGTGGGTTGGGTCGTGTTGGGTTGGGTCGTGGTGGGTGTTTGTTGTCCACAGATTACACAGATTCACACGGGTTTTTTGGCGGGAGTGTTTTTTGATTTGTGGTCGTCCGGGCGGTCTCTGGACTGTGTTATTGTTTTTTTGGACGGAATGGACGGAATGGACGGAATGGTTTTTAATTTTATTTAATTCCGAGGGGTCTGTCCATTCTGTCTAAATAAAAGATTTTGTTTAAACCACGGAGATGCGAAGAGCGCGAAGCCAGGGGGGAATAAATTCTCTTTCATGGTTTCGTGTTTCCGTAGTTGTTTTTCGGGTCGTTTTTTTGGACAGGGTTACAGGTTTTTTCAGGATTAACCGGATTGGAGTTTTTTTAATCGTGGAAACGCGGGAAAGCTGAATCGCTGAAAAAACAGAATATTATTTCCCGTGCTTCCGCGATTAATTTAATGGGGTCGGTTGATTACAACGGCTCCAGGCGCACGTTGCGGAATTGGATGGCGGAGCCTTCGGTTTGCAGGCAGATGCGGCCTTCGGTCACGTTCAGGCCGGTGGCGCGGTTTTGTTCGGTGCCGTTGACTTTGAGCACGACGGTGTCGGCGCGGCAGGTGATTTCGTAGCGGTTCCACTCGCCGACGGGTTTTTCGGAGGAGTCGCGGGCTTTCTGGATGCGGCGGTTGTTGAGCGCGTTTTTGCGGGCTTTTTCGTCGTTGCCGGCGGCGGCGAGGGCTTTGTCGCGCAGGGCGCGGAGTTCGGCGGTCTCGACACCGGCGATGACGAAAAAGTCGCCGGCGTTGTTTTCCTGGAGTTGCGCTTCGAGGCTTCGCGGCCAGACGCCGAGGCGGGCGTCGTCGTCGCTTTGCATGTGGAGGAGCACGCCGTTGTTGCGCAGGCGGGGTTTGCCGTCCCGTCCGAGGGGCGCGGGGCCGCTCCAGCGCCATTCGACGGTGAGTTTGTAGTCGCGGTAGCTTTTCGCGGTGTAGAGGTAGCCGTTGGGTTGGCCGGTGACGTGGAGGATGCCGTCGGCGACGTTCCATGTGGCGGCGGTTTCGTTGCCTTTGGGTTGGAGGCAGCCGAGCCAGCCGTCGAGGTTTTTGCCGTTGAATAGTTCGATGGGTTTGTCGGGTTTGTGGGCGGCTGCGGTGGCGGTGGCGGGGGCGAGGGCCGCGTGGAGCGCGAGGAGCGCGGCGGCGGCGAGGGCGTGGGTGAGGATGCGGGTGCGGGTGCGGGTGTGCATGGGTGGGTGGTTGGGTTGTTTTTTGGGTTTGTGGGTGGCTTGGGTTTGTGGGTGGCGTGGTGGTTTTTGAGCAAGGGGTTGATGGGGGGTGTTGGCAATCTGTTTGTGAATCACACAGTCAGGTCGGGTTTTGTATCATGGCGCGGGAGGCGGGGTTGTCGATCAAGAATTGAGGTTGCGCGGGGGGAGGGGGGAGGGGAGGGGCTTTTCGTGCGTTTTCCGGGGGCTTCTGGTGTTGAGTCGGGCTGGGTTTGGGTTTTTATGGGTGGTTTCTTTCTTTTTCCGCTTTCTTTCTTTTTCGTTTTCCCTGCTTTTTTTTCGCGATGGAAACCATTCCGCAAAGGCATTTTTTGATTACCCAGGTCGTCGGTATTTTGGAGGAGGGCATCGCGGGCGGGAAGTGGCAGGAGTGGCTGCCGAGCGAGCGGGCGTTGGCGGAGCAGTTGCATGTGAGCCGCAATACGTTGCGCGCCGCCATCGCGCGGCTGGGCGAGTTGGGGGTGCTGGAGGCGCGCCGGCCTATCGGCACGCGTATCGTGCGGGGTGGAGGGGCGCGGGTGCCGTGTGTCCGGACGCGGTCCATCGGATTGCTTTCGCCGGAGCCGATTGATCTTTTTCGTCCGAATGTGGCGCTTATCGTCGATGGGTTGCGCGCGCAGTTTGCGGAGCTTGGCTATCAGTTGCGCGCGTATCATGGGGAGAAATATTTCGCGCCGCAGGGGTTGGCGCGGGCGTTGGCGGGGTTGGTGGAGGGGAATCCGCATGATTGTTGGGTGTTGGTGATGGCGACCGGGGAGGTGAAGCGTTGGTTTTATGAGGCGGGGGTGCGGTGTGTCGTGTCTGGTTCGTGCGGGCCGGAGGCGGGGTTGCCTTTTGTGGATTTGGATTATCGGGCGTTGTGCCGTCATGCCGCCGGGCAGATGATCGCGAGGGGGCACAGGCGGCTTGTTTATCTGGCGGAGAGGACCAATCGCACGGGGGTGGTGGATGGGTTGCGTGGTTTTCTGGAGGGCGCGCAGCCTGCCGCGGCGCGTGGCGTGGTGGGCGAGGCGGCTTGGCATCAGGCCAGCGCGGCGAGCATCATCCGCGCGTTGGAGCGGTTGCTTGCGCGTCGGGAGCCGCCGACGGCGTTGCTGGTGGTGAATCCGAATCATTACTTGCTCGTGCTTACTTGGCTGCAGCGTCGGGGGTTGCGCGTGCCGGAGGATATTTCGTTGGTTTGCCCGGATCATGATCCGTTTTTGTCGTTCACGTATCCGCCGCCGACGCATTACGCGTTTAACGCGCGGGCGTTTGCGCGGCGGCTTTTCAGGTTGATCATGCTTGTGGTCGCCGGCGAGGTGGTCTCGAAGAGGGATATCCGCATCATGCCGGATTATGTGAGGGGCGCGACGCTCGGGGAGGCGGGGGGCGGAGGGGACGTAAAGGACGCGGCGCTCGGCGGGGCGCTCGGCGGGGCGGGGGAGGGGGAGGCGACGGGGGCGGGGGGTTGAGGGTAGGGTGAAATTAACCGCTGATGGGACGCGCTGTTTTCGTAGCGCAGGTTTCCAAACCTGCCGGGTATGTAACGTTTGCCGGGCACGTAATGTTTGCGTGGCATGAAGCGGACTTGGAAGTCTGCGCTACGGCGGAGGTTGCGCTTAACCTCGGTTGACAAAATAGAGTTAATGGGGGGAGGCGGCATTGTCCGTGGAGGCTCGGTGAGCCGTCCCTACCTTCCCTCTCCTTGTCTTCCCAAGCCCTGTCTTCCAGTCAAAGGCAAACGCCGTCATGCGCCTTGAACCACTTCACGAAGCGGGCGAGGCCGTCTTCGAGCGGGGTCTTCGGCTCATAGCCAACGGCGGCGCGGATGCGTTCGAGGCTGGCGCAGGTCTCGGGCATGTCGCCGGGTTGCGGCGGGAGCAGTTCGATGCGGGCTTTTTTGCCCAGCAGCGTTTCCAGCAGGCGCACAAAGTGGAGGATCTCCACCGGGCGGTTGTGCCCGAGGTTGAAAATGCGGCTGGGCGCGCCGGCGAACGCGTCGGCGGCGGGGTCGGCGGCGGGCGCGGCGAACACGTCGGGCGCGGCGAGGCCGGAGGCGGCGGAGGAAGAGGCGGCGAGGTCTGCGGCGAACGCGCCGGGCACGGCACCGGCACCGACACCGTCAGCGGCGCCGCCGCCAGACGTGTTTCGGGCGAACACCGGGTGGAACAACACGCGCAACACGCCGTCCACGATGTCGTCGATATAGGTGAAATCGCGCCGCGAACGCCCGGCGTTGAACAGGCGCAACGGCCTCCCCTCGCTGATGGCCTTGGCGAACAGGATCGGCGCCATGTCGGGCCGGCCCCACGGGCCGTAAACGGTGAAAAAACGCAACCCCGTGAGCGCAAGACCATGCACGTGCGCGTGGCTGTGCGCGATCAACTCGCCGGCCCGCTTGGTCGCGCCGTAAAAGGACAACGGCCGGTCAGCCGCCTGCTCCTCGGAAAAAGGCAGGCGCGCGCCGGCCCCATACACGCTGCTCGACGAGGCATAGACCAGATGCCGCGGCGGATGCGCGCGCGCCGCTTCGAGGACGTTGAGGAAGCCGGTGATGTTGCTCCGCACGTAGGCGGCGGGGTGCCCGATGCTGGCGCGCACCCCGGCCCGCGCGCCGAGGTGCACCACGTAGTCGGGCCGGAACTCCGCGTGGATGTCCCCGTAGGCGGCGGCATCGCCAAGATCGGCCTGGACAAAACGAAAACGCTTGTGCGCGGCGAGTTGCGCGAGGCGCGCGCGCTTGAGGACACGCGCCTGCCGGGCAACAGCGGCGGCGTCGGCGACAGAGGAGGAGGCATGGTCGTAGCCGGAGGAGGAGGAGCCGTAGCCGCCGCCGCCGATGCCGCCGTAGCCGATGCCATCGTCGCCGGCGGTGGCGTCGTCGTCGAGCAGGTCGATGCCGAGCACCTCGATGTCGTCGGCAGCGATGGCGGCGACATCGGCGGCATTGGCGGTAGCGGCTGCTGCGGTGGCATTGGCGGCAGCGGTGGTGGCGTCGCCGTCGCCGCCGACGAGTTTGCGGCTGACGTGATAACCTATGAATCCGGCCGCGCCGGTCACGAGGACTTTCATGCGGCGGTTGATACGGCAGGCGCCGCGCCACGGCTAGGAAAATCTTCCCGACGCGACGCGCGCGCGCTCACGCGACGCCGCCGCGCGCCCCGGACGCCGTCCCCCATGCGCGCGCGCCAACCCTGAAGCATTTCCTAATGATTCTCTGCGGTTACGCGGGGCCGGCATCGTGCAGGCGCGGAAGCGCCGGTAGGGAGGCCTCTCCGAGGCCTCCGCCGGACGGGGTAGGTGGTTTGAATTTTCATGGGTATTGAATTTTCATGGGTAAATCGGAGCAGCATGGGTAAAGCGTGGCGGCATGGATAAATCGGGGCGTGGTTGCGGAGGCCTCGGAGAGGCCTCCCTACCGGGGGGTGGTTGCGTTGGGCGGTTTCAGTTGTGCCAGTATTGTGGGCGAGTCGGAGAGGGCATTCATCGGGCTGGTTGTAAGGCACGGGCGAAACCATCACAAAACGAAAATGAAATCCCGGCGCCCCGCCCGGCTCCGGCGTCATGCGTCTTGGGTGATTTTTTTCCACTCAAAACCATACTCCTACCCATTCCCAATGGAAATCACACTTTTGCAGGGGCGTCGCAAGCGACACCCGGCTTGATAGTCGTGCTCCAGCAAAGGCCGTGAACCAGCAACGGGCTTCGCAAGCGAAGCCCCTACATGGCTCTGCTTCTAATACCATTTCTTACTGAAAATCCCAATAAGTAAGCCGTTATGGTTAGGGCGAGGCGTCCCGCCGAGCCGCGAGCGGTTCACACGGCTCGGCGGGACGCCTCGCCCTACCTG
>JAIRTK010000287.1 GCA_031254955.1 Opitutaceae bacterium | reverse complement strand
GTCGCGCGCGACATCCTCGTCGGCGAGATATGGCTTTGTTCCGGCCAGTCCAACATGGAGTGGCCCGTTCGTCGCACGCTCAACGCCGATGCCGAAATCGCCGCCGCCGATTTCCCACTCATCCGCCATTTCAAAACCCCGCCCGTCTCCGCCGACGCGCCCGCCGCCGACACCGGCGGCGAATGGCAGACCTGCCGCCCCGCCACCGTCGGCGCGTTCACCGCCGCCGGATTCTATTTCGGACGCGAGCTGTTCAAAAAACTCAACGTCCCCGTCGGCCTGCTCAACTGCTCGTGGGGCGGCACGCCCATCGAGGCGTGGATGAGCGCCGGTGCGCTCGCCACCGTGCTGGAGCCGGCGGAAGCCGTCCGCCGCTGGCGGGCTGATGCCGGCGAACGACAGGCCAACTACGAAACCGATCTCGCGCGGTGGAGCCAAGCCCGCGCCGCGGCGGAAAAGGCGGGCCGCGAGTTCAAACGCCCCCAGCCGCGCAAGCCCGTTGACGCCGTGCGCCGCCGCCCCAGCGGCTTGTATAACGCGCTGATCACCCCTTTCGCGCCCGCCGCCATTCGCGGCGTCATCTGGTATCAAGGCGAGGCCAACGCCGAGCGCCACGCCGAATACCGCGCGCTCTTTCCCGCACTCATCCGCTCGTGGCGCACCGATTTCCAGCAGGGTGACATCCCTTTCTACTACGTGCAACTCGCCAACTTCCGCCCGCGACCCGCGTGGCCCTTCCAACGCGAGGCGCAGGACGCCGCCCTCAAGCTCCCCAACACCGGACGCGCCGTTGCCATTGACATCGGCGACGGCGGCAACATCCACCCGCAAAACAAGCAGGAGGTCGGCCGCCGCCTCGCGCTTCTCGCGCTGGCCGGTGCCTACGGGCTCGGCGGCGAGTTTTCCGGCCCGGAGTTCGCCGGCGTCGTCAGGGAAAAAGGCGCGCTCCGCGTGAAATTCACCCATGCCGCCGGGCTGAAGACAAAGGACCCCACGCTGCCCGGCTTCGTCATCGCCGGCGCCGACAAAAAATTCGCGCCCGCCACCGCGCGCATCGAAGGCGAAGAGGTTGTCGTCTCCGCCGAATCGGTGCCGGCGCCGGTGGCCGTCCGTTACGCTTGGGCCGCCGATCCGCCCGCGCCGCTGTATAACGCCGCCGGCCTCCCCGCTTCTCCATTTCGCAATGATGATTGGGACGAATAAACCGCGCTCGCTCGCCCGCCGCCTGCTTGTCGCGACTTCAACCGCCGCCGCCCTCGCCGACGCCGCCGCGCCATTGCCGGCACCGCTGCCGGCAACGGCGCCGACGCGCCCGCCGAACATACTCTTCTGCATCGCCGACGACCAGTCGTTTCCCCACGCCTCGGCCTACGGCTGCACTTGGGTCAACACGCCTGCCTTCGACCAGGTGGCCCGCGAGGGCCTCCTTTTCCGCCGCGCCTACACCCCAAACGCCAAGTGCGCCCCCGCCCGCGCCAATATCCTCACCGGTCGCCAAAGCTGGCAGCTCGGCGCCGCCGCCAACCACTGCCCGTTCTACCCGCCGGGCTACCGCACGTTCATGGAGGCGCTCGCGCTGCGCGGCTACGCCACCGGCTTCACCGGCAAGGGCTGGGCGCCCGGCGACCCCGGCGCCGGCGCCGGGGGCAAACCGCGCGAACTCACCGGCCCGGAGTTCAACGCCCGCGAACTCGCGCCGCCCGCATCGGGCATCTCAAAAACCGACTACGCCGCCAACTTCGCCGACTTCCTCGCCCGCCGCCCCGCCGCGCGCCCGTTCTGCTTCTGGCTCGGCGCGCGCGAGCCGCACCGCCCCTACGAGGCTGGCGCCGGCAGGCGTCTCGGCGGCAAAAACCCCGACGCGCTTGGCCGTCTGCCCGTGTTCTGGCCCGACACTGGCGCCGTCCGCGACGACATGCTCGATTACGCCTTTGAAATCGAACACTGGGACGCGCAACTCGCCCGCGCCCTCGCACTCCTCGAACAGGCCGGGGAACTGGACAACACCATCATCGTCGTCACTTCCGACAACGGCATGCCCTTCCCGCGCGCCAAGGGCACGACCTACGAACTCTCATTGCACGTTCCCCTTGCGATCCGCTGGCCCGCCGGCGTTACCCGCCCCGGTCGCGTCGTGGAGGATTTCGTAAGTTTCGTGGATTTCGCACCGACGATCCTTGAGGCCGCCGGGCTCACGGCCGAAACCGCCGGCATGGAGCCATTCGCCGGGCGCTCGCTCTTTCCCATCCTGCGCGACACTCATCAGGGCAAAATCGCATCGTATCGCGAATCCCTTGTTTTCGGCCAGGAGCGCCACGACCTCGGGCGGCCCGGCGATGCCGGCTACCCCGTGCGCGGCTGCATTCAGGATGGCCTGCTTTACTTCCGCAATTTCGAGCCTTCGCGCTGGCCCATGTGCGATCCAATCACCGGCTATCTTAACACCGATGGCAGTCCGACCAAGACGCTCATCCTCGTCGAAAACCGTCGTGGTCTCAACCATTGGAGATGGGACCTGAATTTTGGCCGCCGTCCGCCCGAGGAACTCTACGATTTCGCGCGCGACCCCGATTGTGTGAACAACCTCGCTGGCGACACCGCTTACGCCGGAAAAATGCGAGCCATGCGCGCCCTCCTCCACGCCGAACTCACCCGCCAGCAAGACCCCCGCCTCGAAGGCCGTGGCGGCGAGTTTGACGCCCATCCCTACGCCAGCCGCGCGCGCGGCCTCTACGGGCGCATCGTCGAAAAACACGAGCGCGTCCCCACGCCTTGGGCTGGCGACGACGACCGCGAGGCCCCCGGTTTCGACCCCGAGCGCCCCGGCGTGCGCTGACCCTCTTTTCCCTGGCATGAACGCGTTCTCCCATTGCTGTCTTCCGTGTCCCGGCAGCATCAGCGAAAACGCCCGCCGTCGGCCCGGCTTCGTTTTCCGCCGCGATGTCGTGCGCGACAACCGCGCCCGCTCCGTCCTTGCCACGAGCGGCGGGCGCGGGCTCATTCGCGACAACGACATCGTCGCCACCAGGCCCGCGCCTGTTTTCAAAATTACGCCCAAACAACCCGGTCAAACCGGTGAAACAACGGCGCAGGCTCCCTGCCATCGCAACATTCGCATTGAGGAAAACCGCATCGCCACCGTGTCGGGCCGGTTGTTCGAAACCCGTCGTGTCGCCGGTCTGCATTTCGCCAGCGGCCAAGTTTGCCCTGTCGAAGCCTCATGAAACCGCTGCGTGTTTTAGCCTCACCATTTCCGCTGTGCGCCGAGTTGCACCATTATGATCGAAGTGTGTTCAAAGCGGACATTTTGGCCGGCCTGTCGGTGGCGCTGGTGTCGCTGCCACAGGCGATTGGCTTCGCGCTCATCTCCGGGTTGCCGCCGCACGCGGTCATCACCGGCGTGATGGTGACCGGCGTGATCGCGGCGCTGTTTTGCTCGTCGCGCCACACCGTGATCGGGCCGACCAACACCACCTCGATCTTCGTGGCGGCAGTGGTCGCCAGCGGTGTCGCGCCCGCGCTCAACCCGGTGCAGACCGCCGTTTTCATGGCCTTCATGGTCGGCATCATCCAGCTCGTCGCCGGCTTGGTGTATGCGGGCAAGGTCACGCAATTCATCTCGCGCTCGGTCATCCGCGGCTACGGCAGCGGCGCGGCCTTGCTTATTTTCATTGGACAACTCCCCACCTTTCTGGGGGTGCGCATCGCGCACGGAAAACCCTTCGCCATCATCGGGCGTGTGGCCGGTGAACTGGCGCAACTCCATATCAACTACGTAGCGCTCGCACTCGGCGTCGGCTCGCTGGCCACCGTCCTTGTGCTCAAGCGCCTTCAGCCCCGCTGGCCCGGCGGCATCATCGCACTGGCCGCCACCACCGCAGTCACCCTTGTGCTCAAACTCGATGCGCTCCACGGCGTGCGCACGGTGGCAGAACTCGGCGGCCTGTCCGGCACCATGCCCGTGTTCTCCGGCCTGCCGCCCACGGAACTGCTCGGCGAAGTCGTGGCGCTGGTAAACCCGGCGCTCACGCTCGCGCTCATCGGCATGCTGGAGGCAATTTCCATTGCCAAAAACATCGCCGCGACCACCGGCCAGCGCATCGACCCCAACCAGGAACTCCTCGGCCTGGGCGCGGGCAACCTCGCGGCCAGCCTGTTTGGGGCGATGTCCGGCTCGGGCTCGTTCGTGCGCAGCGCGGTCAACGTGCAATCGGGCGGGCGCACGCAAATCGCCGCCATCGTCTCCGCGCTCGGCCTCGGCGTGATTCTCTGGGCCATCGCGCCGCTGGCCGCGTCGATCCCGCTGCCGGCGGTGGCCGCGATCCTGCTCGTGGTGGCGGTGCAGATGATCAATGTCCGGCACATCCGCACGGTCTGCCGCGCGACGCGCTCGGACACGGCGGTGTTTCTCATCACCTTTCTGGGCAC
>JAIRTK010000265.1 GCA_031254955.1 Opitutaceae bacterium | reverse complement strand
GGGCTTCGCAAGCGAAGCCCCTACATCGCTCTGCTTCTAAAGGGTCCTGTTCACTGGAAAAGGGTATGAGAAAATAAATTCTTCGTTTCCTTCTGTTCACTAAAAACAAACCGTTGATTTAATCACGGAAACGCGGAAGGACGGAAACACGGAAAAAGAAAGAACCATCCTCCGCGCTTCCGTGATTCCGTGATTCCGCGATTAAAAATCAGCACCACTAAAAACAAACCCTTGTTTTGAATAGAAGAAAAATAATACTATTTCCCGGTGAAAAGTACACTTTAGAAGCAGAGCCATGTAGGGGCTTCGCTTGCGAAGCCCGTTGCTGGCGCGCGGCCTTTGCTGGCGCGCGGCTATCAAGCCGGGCGTCGCAAGCGACGCCCCTGCAAAAGTGTCATTTCCATTGGAAATGGGTATGAAAGGGAATCGGAAAAAGCATAAAGATGTATTCTTCGTTCCCTTCGTTTCCTTCTGTTCAATAAAAAACAAACCGTTGTTTTGAACAGAAGGAAACCAAGGAAACCAAGAAAACCATAATATCATAATACCCATTCCCGATGAAAACCACTCTTTTGCAGGCGCGTCGCTTGCGACGCCCGGCTTGACAACCGCGCTCCAGCAACGGCCGCGCTCCAGCAACGGGCTTCGCAAGCGAAGCCCCTACATCGCTCTGCTTCTAAAGGGTCCTGTTCACTGGAAAAGGGTATGAGAAAATAGATTCTTCGTTCCCTTCTGTTCACTAAAAACAAACCGTTGATTTAATCGCGGAATCACGGAAGGACGGAAACACGGGAGACAATCCCCTCCTTCTTCTTTTTCCGTGCTTCCGTCCTTCCGCGATTCCGCGATTAAAAATCAGCGCCAGTAAAACAAACCATCCACCCAGCCGCAAAAGGACGCAAAAGGACGCGAGAGGGCGCGAAGGGGGTTATTTATCTTTTGCGATCTTCGCCGTCTCTTGCAGGTGCTTCGCCAAAAAACGCTCCAGCGTGGTGTAAAAGTCGCGCTTGTTTTCGATGCGGCTGAACCCGTGGCCCTCGTTGTTTTTTATCATCAACTCCACCGGGATGCCGCGCGCGCGCAGACGGGAGGCAAAGCGCGTGGCGTGCTTGATGTTGATGCGGTCGTCAAGCTCGCCGTAGGCGAAAAAAACCGGCGCGCGGATGTTCTCCGCGTGCTCCATCGGCGAGGTCTGCTTGAGCCGCTCGCGATCCTTCAAGCGGTTGCCCGCCTTCAACTCCAGCTCGGCGCGCGAGGGCGCCCAGTGTTTGGGAATGGTCTTGAGCAGCAGCGCGATGTCCGTCACGCCGACGTAATTGATGCCGCAGCGATACAGTTCGGGCGTGAACGCCAGCCCGGCCATCGCCGCATAACCGCCATAGCTCGCGCCGTAGATGGCCACGCGTTTCGGGTCGGCATGGCCTTGGGCCACCGCCCATTTCACGCCGTCGGTGATGTCGTCCTGCATGGCCAGCCCCCATTGGCCGTAGCCGGCCTCCAGCAGCCCGGCCCCGTAGCCGGTGGAGCCGCGAAAATTCATCTGGAGCACCGCATAGCCGCGGCTGGCAAGAAACTGCACCTCGTCGTTGAAGTGCCAGATGTCGCGCACCCACGGGCCGCCGTGCGGGTTGACGACGAGGGGCAGGCCGCGCGGTTCCCTGCCGGCGGGCAGCGTGAGATAGCCGTGGATGACCCTGCCGTCGCGCGCGGTGTAGGAAATCGGGCGCATCTCCGACATCCGCTCCGAACGAATCCACTCCTTGCGGCTGACGATTTTTTCCATCGTCAGTTCCTTGGTGTTGAAAAGATAAAACACGCCCGGGTCCCGGTCGCTCGAAGCCAGAATGACCGCCCAGGTTCCGTCCCGGCTGATGCTGGCAAATTCGTTGAGCGTGTCCGGCAGTTCCCGGTCGAGCAGGGTTTGAAGCGTCTGCATCCGTCCGTCCGTCCATGCATAAACCGGGCGCTCTCCTTCATAGGCATAGCCCAGCAACCGGGGGTTGTCCGGGGCGAGGATGACGTTTTCGACATCATACGTGTCGTTCGCGAACAGTTCCCGCACGTCCTCGCCGCGCGCGGGATCAAACAGCCGGATGGACAGGGTATCGCGTCCCGCGTTGCTGCTTACGTAGAGGAGCTTGTTGTCCCGGTCAAACGCCAGCGGGATGATGTCGCCCTCGGTGATTTTCCAGCGCCTGATTTCGCGCCACGGGCCGTTTGCCGTGTCGCGGTGGAGAAAGAATCGCTCAAGCCCCTCCTGCCCGAAGGCCGCCCGCACCGCGCCGGTGTGGTCGGCCACCCAGTGGCGGACTCCGCCGGGATTGGTGGCGACGAGCCGCTTGATGCCGTTGCGGACGTTCAGGCGGTAAACATCGGGGTCGAGTTCGCGGCGTTGGTTGTAGGTGATCAGGATTTCCTCTTCCGAGTCGCCGTAATCATCGAGGAACAGGCCCATGCGGTAATGGGCGCCTTGCTTGGCTTTTTGCGTGACGCTTTCGATGAGCACCGTGGGATTGCCCCCGTCCGCGTCGATGGCGAAAAGTCCGCCGTTTAATCCCTTGGAGCCCAAAAGCATTTCCTCGACGCCGGTGAAAATCAGCCGGGCATTGCCCACCCAGCGCACTTGGGTGACGTCCATGGTTGGCGGCGCGGTGAGGAGTTTGCGCTCCTTGGTTTTCAGGTCGATGACCGCGAGGGCGAGTTTTTCCTTCCAGCGGGCCGTCACCGCGACCTTGCTCCCGTCGGGGGAGAGGCGGACGCGGTCGAAGTCGGAATCCCGGAGGAAATCATCGAGCGGGATCGTTTCGGCGCGGAGGGGCGCGGCGATGAATAAAAGGAGGGCGAAAATACAAAGGAGCCGGGGAGCGGGTTTCATGGTGAATAGAACGAGGGCGGGGGGCGGGGGGGTGTGTGGGCGGGTGGGTGTGTGCGGAGAGCGGAGAGCTGGGCCGGGTGTGTGCAGGGGGGGCGGGGGTGTGATTCAAGGTGGCGGCATCGCCGGGGTTTTTATGCTTTATGCTTTATGCCTCCTTGTCCCTCGTTTCTCTTTATTCTTTCCTCTTTATCTTTCTCTTTATTCTTTATTCTTTATTCTTTCGTCGGGCATGGGCAGGAATAAGGATAAAGATAAAGATAAAGAATAAAGAGGAAAGATTTCGATGGTGTCGCCTCCTTGAATTACGCCCGGGCATTTTGAGAATGCGTTTTTAATCGCGAATGGACGAAATGGACGAAATGGACGGAATGGACACGAATGGACACGAATGGATGCGAAGGCAGGAAGATGAAAAACAAGGGTATGATTATTTAACGGATGGTTGGCTGGCCTAATCCTTGGTTTGAGTGATGATGTTTGAGTGATGGCGTTTGGGTGGTGGCGTTTGGGTGGCGAGGAGGGATGCCCTTTGCGAATGAAAATCACACTATGGAAGCCGTTAAAGGTAGGGCGAGGCGTCCCGCCGAGCCGCGAGCGGTTACCACGGCTCGGCGGGACGCCTCGCCCTACCTGAAGGGGGATTTTTGTCTGCAATGGGCATGGGGTTGCGCGGAGCGGGTAGGGAGGCCTCTCCGAGGCCTCCGCCGGGCGGGGCGACGGTTGGAGCTTTCATGGGGAAAGCGCGGCGTTCTCGCGGACGCTTCGGCGAAGCGCCCTGCCTTGGCGTCTCCGCTTTGGCAGGGCGTCCGCTGGCGGCGGTCAGAAATCGCGCGAGACGCGGATATACCAGAAGGCGGGGCGCGGGTCGTTCACGCCGGCGGTGGTGCCGACGCCGTCATACGGATCGACCGGGGGCGACTGGTTGAAGACGTTGGTGGCGCCGAGGGTGATTTCCATGTCGTGGAAGCCGGTGTAGGTGACGGAGAGGTTGGTGCGGTATTGCGCCTTCACGTCATAGACGAGGTAGAGGGGGTCGTCGTCCACGGAATAATCCCAGAGGAAGGAATTGGTGCGCTCGCCGATGTAGGTTTCGTAGAGGCTCACGCTCCAGTCGCGGTATCTCCAGTTCAACTGCGCGACGGCGGTGAAGCGGGGGGTGATGTAGGAGCCGGCGATGTTGTCGCCGTCGAGCTTGTCATAAATGATATAGGTGCCCGTCGCGCCGGCGCGGAAATGGCCGAAGCGGTCGGTGTTCCAGGTGTAGTTGAGGTCGAAGTCGAAGCCGCGGTATTTGCGGCTGAGCATGTTGGTGTAGTCGTCCTTGATGTAGAGGAGGGTTTGCGTGGCGGGGTCGCGGACGACCATGGACTGGAAGAATGGGTCGCCGCCGAACGCCTCGGCGAGGATGGTCATGGTGGAATAATAATCACTGACGAGGGCGAGGAGGTCTTTCTGGTCGTAGTAGAAGTAGTCGAGCGAGAAGACGAGGCCCTTGAGGAGGCCTTTTTGCGGTTCGAGCACGACGCCGCCATAATAAACATCGGTGGTTTCGGGCTTGAGGTCGGGGTTGCCGGCGGTGCGGGTTTGGATTTGGACGGTGGCGTCGGTCACCGGGTCGCGCACCATGCTGGAGGAGAAGGTGGTGAGGGCGGAGGTGTAGAGGTAGGCGAGGTCGGGCGCCTTGAAGGATTCGCTGTAGGAGGCGCGGAGGACGAGCCAGTTGAGGGGCTTGAATTTGAGGCCGATTTTGGGGCGGAGTTTGCTGCTGATGCCGTCGTCGCTGTAGCTTTCCCAGCGGCCGGCGAGCTGGGCCTCGAACCAGCGGGTGACGGGGAGGGACATCTCGGCGTAGAGGGCGTTGACCTCGCGCTGGCCGTGGGAGCTGCTGCCGGTGCTGCCGCCGACGATGTTGCCGGTCTGGTTGAGGTCGGTGCGGGAGACCGAGAGTTTTTCGGTGCGGCTTTCGGCGCCGATGGCGAGGCCGGCGCGTCCGCCTGGGAGGTCGAAGAGGGAGCCGCTGGCGCGGGCGTCGTAGTTCCAGAATTTGAGAGTGTCCACGTTGGGGTTGTCCACGACGAGGAAGTCGGCGAACGCCTGTTCGTTCAGGCCGAACCAGTTGAAATAGACGCGTTCGGCTTGGGACGTGCCGGCGTCCCAGACGAGGCTGCCGTCGCCGGCGCGGGTGAGGCCC
Source organism: Opitutaceae bacterium (assembly GCA_031254955.1). Classification (GTDB taxonomy): domain Bacteria; phylum Verrucomicrobiota; class Verrucomicrobiia; order Opitutales; family Opitutaceae; genus Termitidicoccus. Next base: position 159 of record JAIRTK010000265.1, on the reverse strand, counting down.
ATGAGGGCTTGTTGCATGCGGTAGTCGGCGACGGAGCCGCGGTTGAGGTTGGTGGCGGTGTTTTTGGAATAGAGCGCGCCGAATTCCCACGACCAGTCGCCGGGGAGGGTGCCGCCGAGGCCGGCGAGGAGGCGGGGCGCGTCGATGGTCATGTCGTTG
>JAIRTK010000222.1 GCA_031254955.1 Opitutaceae bacterium | reverse complement strand
CCATCGACACTGCAAACACCCTCTACGTCGCCGATTCCCTCTCGCACGCGATCTGGAAAATAACATCCAGCAACCAAGTCACCCTCCTCGCCGGCAGCACCACGGGGCAACCGGGCAGGGACGATGCGCCGGGCACCGCCGCCCGTTTCAACCAACCCTCCGGCATCGCGTGGCACGCCTCGGGCGCGCTCTATGTCGCCGACTCGGGCAACCACACCATCCGCGTCATCGCGCCGGACGGCACCGTCAGCACGCTCGCCGGCATGCCCGGCGTCAACGGGTATCAGGAAAATGCCGTCGGCCGCAACGCACTCTTTGATCATCCGACCGCGCTCGCCGCCGACGACCAAGGCAACGTCTATGTCGCCGACACCGGCAACAACTGCATCCGCAAAATCGCCCCGGATGGAAGCACGAGCCGCGTCGCCGGGAGCCGGACCGGATTGGGAAATGCCAGCGGAATGCTCACCATGACCGGAACCGCCAGCGCCAGCGCCAATAGGCTTAACCTGTCCGGTTCGCTGGTCATCATAAGCGGCACGAGCGCGTTCAACGGCGGGGTGTTTCAACTCGACTCGGCGCTCCTTGCCGGCAGCGATCTCACCCCGCTTGTCAATGGCCGGCTCGTGCTCACACCGGGCGGCGCCGTTGCCGGCGAGTCGGCGCTGCTGCATGTCGATTCGTCCGGCTTCTTCTCGGGCACGTTTCTCCATGCCAGCGGCTCGACCCTGATTGTGTCCGGCAACGTGTTCGAGGACCTCAACACCGGCGCCGGTGTCTACGGCGGCGACACGGACTATGAGCCGCCCTCGCTGAACGAGGATTATTATTTCAACGCGCCCTCCGGGCTGGCCCTCTCCCCGGACGGGAAAACCCTGTATGTCGCCGACACGCTCAACGGCGCCGTCTGCGCCGTCAAACTCTCCACCGGCGGCGTCACGCCGCTGCAACTGCGCGGACGCTGGAACGACGGCAGCACCACGGACGCGACGCTCACCCATCCCCAAGGACTCGCGTTCGACGCTTATGACAATCTCTATATAACGGACGCGGGCAGCGCCGTTATTATAAAAACCGGCGCGAACGGGGACGCGACCATCCTGGCCGGCAGTTTTGATTACAATTATATAAACGGCACGGGTTACGACGCGGCTTTCGACCTGCCCTCGGACGTGGCGGTTGACGGCGCGGGCAACCTCTACATCGCCGACACGGGCAACGCGCTCCTCCGCAAAATCACCGTGACCGGCACCGGCGCCACCGTGGACCCGGTGATGCTGCAAGCCCCCGGCACGCCGCCGGGCAACTCCGCAAACACCGGCGGCAACACCGGCTCCGGCGGCGGCGGCGCGCCCTCGGCGTGGTGGTGGCTCGCGCTGCTCGTGCTCGTCCCGTTGCGCCGCGCCGCCGGCCGCAAGCGCCCTTGAGCACACACGCCCCCGCCGCTGGAGCGGCGGCCTCAAACCTGGCTCGACGCAAGGCCAATCCCTACGACCGCCGCCGCCGCCCTGCCACCGCAGGGCCTGACCTCGCGTCAGGCCGCGCCGCCACCGCGCCGCCAAATCCGGCCCGATACAAGGTCGAGCCTTACGGCCTTCCCCTTGACACCCGCCGCCGCCGCTCCGATGCCCCGCGACCCGCCGCGGCCCGCTTCGGGAAGGTGTGTTTTCATGATTGCCCGCGCGCATGTTTTGCGGCGTCTTTTTCCGCATGTCCACCACCGGCCCTGACGACCACCGCGCGCTGCTGTCCGCCGGGCAGCGGCGCCTCATCGGCAACGCGCTCACGCTGTTCGCCTGCACCGGCGCGGGGGTGCTGCTGGTGCTCATCTTCATGGGCGTCGGGCGGCTGCTGGGCGCGTTTTCCAGCGTGCTCTGGCCCGTCGCGATCGCGGGCGTGATGGCGCTCATCCTGCGCCCCGCGGTCAACGCCGTGGAAAAACGCCTGCGCGCGCGGCGCGCGGTCGCCGTGGCGGTCTTGTATGCGTTGTTTGTGCTCCTGCTGTCCGCCGCGCTCGTGCTCATCGTGCCGCCGCTCGCCGGCCAGTTGCTCGACTTTATCGCGTATCTGCCGGACTTGTGGACGGGGGGCGTCGATTACGTCCAGCGGCATTCGCCGGAGTGGCTCGCCCTCATCGAGCGGTTCCGCGCAAACCCGGCCATCGCCGGCGCGCTCGACCACTTGCAGGAGGAACTCGGCAAACTGCCCGCGCTCATCGCGCCGTCGCTGAAGGCCTTCGGCGCGGGGGTGTTTTCCGCCATCAGCCTCGCGACGCATTTCGCGGTGGTGCCGATCTACCTGTTTTTCTTCATGCTCTCGCGCGCCGACCCGGTGCACGGGCTTTCGCGGCACCTCGCGTTTTTGAAACCCTCGCCGCGTGACGACGTGGTGTTTCTCGTCCGCGAGTTCATCGCCATCGTCGTGTCGTTTTTTCGCGGGCAGTTTCTCATCGGTCTCATCATGGGCGTGCTGCTCGCCTTCGGGTTCACCGTGGTCGGGCTGCGGTTCGGGCTGATCATCGGCCTCGCGCTCGGCATCCTGAACATCGTGCCCTACCTCGGCACCATCATCGGTCTGGCCGTCACCGTGCCCCTGGCCATGCTCCAGCCCGGCGGCGGCCCCTCGCTGCTCGCGCTCGTGCTGCTGGTTTACGTGATCGTGCAAGGCATCGAAGGCTGGTTTCTCACCCCGAAAATCATGGGCGAGCGCACCGGGCTGCATCCCGCGGTGATCATCTTCGCGATTTTCTTCTGGGGCACGGTGTTCTCGGGCATCATCGGCATGGTGATGGCGATTCCGCTGACGGCGTTTTTCGCGACCTTCTGGCGGTTGCTCAACCGGAAGTATTTCACCCGCGAGGCCCGCCGCGACGGCGGGCTTGAGCCGCCCGCGCCGCAACCGTCCGCCGCCGGAACATGAGCCGCCGTCGTCCACCGCCCGAATGCGCCATCTGCGGCACGGAGCTGTCGCCCAACGCCCGCGCCTGCCCGAATTGCGGCGCCGACGAGCGCACCGGCTGGGACGGCGCCGCCGACCTCTACGACGGCCTCGATCTGCCCGGCGAAGAGGACACGGCGGAGGCCTACGAACGGTTTTTGCGCAACGAAATGCCGCAGCGCGCGCGGCGGCGGAAGCACTCTTTCATCATCACCGCCGTGTGCCTCGTGCTCGTAGCCGCCGTGGCCCTGTCCACGCTGGGATTATGGTGATGTGAAAGTGTGGGGTGGGTGGGCGTAAAAGCCTCCATCAGCAAATCGTTCTCGTTCTCTTTCTCTTTCTCGTTCTCGTTCTCTTTCTCTCCCCCGTGACGTTTCGGAAGAGAGAACGAGAAAGAGAACGAGAACGATTCCAAACCGGCGGGGTGGGGCCGGACCCCGCATCCGCCCGCATCCGCTCGCGGCGTCTCGTTTTTCCTAACCTCTTTTCCGAAATCCCCCTTGAGGACGGGCGGGGGCGTCCGCATTTTTTCGGCGTGGCGAAACCGCGCCGGATGGGCCGCGCGTGTTTTTCCGCCCTGCATTCCCCCGCTCATGAAAACCAAAACCCTCCTTCCCCTCCTCCTGTTTTGCGGGCTTGCGGCTCTCGCCGGCGGCGCCGTCCCGGACGCCGGCGACGCCGTCTCCATCGCCTCGCTCCTGCGCGAGATGACCGACCGCGACGAGCGCGCCCGCTTCCCCGCGCCCGCCTTCACCTGCGCGCAAGCCAGCAGCTACGACCGCGCCACCGTCGCGCCCGGCCAGCCCGGCTGGTTCGCCAACAGCGACCGCTCCATGTTCCTCCGCGTCGAGCATGAGCGGGGTCGGCGCGAGTTTGTCATGTTCGACGCCGCCGGCCCCGGCGCCATCGTCCGTTTCTGGATGACGTTTTCCGGCCCGAATTGCGGGCGCGGCACGCTCCGCATTTATATAGACGGCGCCGCCGAGCCTGCCGTGTCCGGCTCCGCCTTCGACGTGCTCAGCGGCCCCGCCATCACCTCGGCCCCGCTCGCCGACTCCGTTTCCAAGCTCACCGACTACGCGCGGCGCGGCCATAATTTATATTTCCCGATTCCCTACGCGAAATCCTGCAAAATCACCTACGAAAGCGAGCACCTCCGCGAGGACGATTTCGGCGCGCGGAAAAAGGGCACCGAGGCCGTTTATTATAATATCAACCACCGCGCCTACGCCCCCGGCGTGCGCGTCGTCTCCTACTCCGCCGCCGGGCTGGAGCGCGCCGCCGCCGCCATCACCGCCGCGCTCCAGCGCCTTTCCGGCGGCAACAAAACCCTCCCCGCGCCGCGCGCCGTGCTCCGCCTCGACGCCGACCTCGCGCCCGGCGCCAGCCGCTCCTTCGCTGTCGAGCCGTCCGGAGCCCCCGGCGCCATCCAGCGCCTCGCGCTCCGCCTCCGCGCCGGCGACCAGGAGCAGGCGCTCCGCTCCACGCTCCTCGAAATCGCGTTCGACGGCGCCGTCACCGTCCGCGCCCCCGTCGGGGATTTCTTCGGCGTCGGCCACCGGCAAATCCCGTCCAGCACCTACTACACCACCGCCGGCCACGACGGCCTGCTCCAGTCCTACTGGGTCATGCCCTTTGAAAAATCCTGCGTCATCACCCTGCGCAACCTCGGCGCGCAACCCGTCGCCATCACCAACGCCGCCGCCGACCTCAAGGACTGGCGCTGGGACGCGCGCTCGATGCACTTCGGCGCCGGCTGGCGCCAATACACCCGCGTCCCCGCCGGCCCGCACGAAAAAGCCGTTGACCTCAACCTCGCCGACCTGCGCGGCCAAGGCGTCTATGTCGGCGACGGCATCGCCATCTTCAACACCACCCACCGCTGGTGGGGCGAGGGTGACGAAAAAGTGTATGTGGACGGCGAGAAATTCCCCTCGCACATCGGCACCGGCACCGAGGACTACTACGGCTACGCCTGGTGCCGCCCCGAGCCGTTCACCGGCCACCCCTTCATCGCGCAACCCGTCGGCGACGGCTCCTTCGCCCCCGCCCTCTCCGTCAACACCCGCTACCGCGCGCTCGACGGCATCCCCTTCCAAAAATCGCTGCGCTTCGACCTCGAACTCTGGCACTGGTCCGTCACCCGCGTGAACTTCGCGCCCGTCGCGCTCTGGTATATGTTGCCCGGCGGAAAAAACCTCGCGCCCGCCGACGCCGCCGACGCCGCCCGCGAACCCGTCGCGCGCGACCGCGCCGACATCATCCCGAGCGACCTCCGGCGCGACGCCGCCGGCGCGCTCGCCGTCGAAGGCGAGGACCTGCTCATCATGCGCACCACCTCGGGCCGCGCCGTCACGCAACCCCTCAGGCAACCGCCCCGGAGCGGCGGCGCGCACCTCTGGTGGCGCGACCTCGCGCCCGGCGCCCGCGCCACCCTCGCCTTCAACTCCGACACCGCCGGCCCCTTCAACCTGACCGCCTTCCTCACCACCGCGCGCGACTACGGCACCTTTGCCATCCGGCTGAACGGCAAGCCCGTTTTCCCGAGCCTCAACCTCAACACCCCCAAACTCGCCGCCACCACCGCCGCCGCCCCCGTCACGCTCAACAAAGGCGCCAACACCCTCGAAATCGAACTCCTCGCCCCCGCCGCCGCCAGCGGCACCCCCGCCGCCACCAAAACCCACTTCGGCCTCGACAAACTGGTGTTTGAACCAGCGCCGGCCCCCTGAATAAACCCTGCCCCCTGATAAAACTCTGTCGCTAAATAAACCCTGCCCCCGATTAAAAACCCTCCCGCCCTCCGCGCGCCCCTTGCGCTCTCCGCCCTCTTGCCCGCTCGCCCACCGCGTCTTCCGCGCCCTCCGCATCCCTTCCGTCTCCTGTGACCGCTCCGCCCTCCGCACCCTTTGCGCCCTCCGCGCCCCTCGCATCCCTCCTCGCGGCTCCTCCCACCTCCCCTCTTCCCGGCCAGACAAAAGAGCGAAGTTTAAATCAAGGATAAGTCCCAAGCGACGGAACACCCATGCCCACCATGCCGCTCACCTTCGACAGCGACGACGCCCCCGAGGAAAAAGCGGACGCCTGCCGACGCTGGCTGGACGAACTCCCCCTCGACACCCACTTCCGCCAGAAAGAACTCACCGACGCGCGCGCCTCCGGCGCCGGCAGCCTCACCGCCTTTTTTCGCCGGCTCGCCGGCATAACGCCCAAACGCTATTTCGACCGCCGCCGGATGCAATTCTGCCGACGGCAGCTCGCCGACCCGCTCGTGCCCATCAAGACCATCGCCATCGACCTCGGATTTCGCCGCCTCTCCGACTTCTCCGAATGGGTGACGCTCCGCTTCGGCGCCTCGCCCCGCCACTGCCGCGAATTGCTGCTCGCCGGCAAAACCCTCCCGAAATACCCTCTATAATCCCACCCTCCTCCCCTCCCTTCGCAAACCCATGCCACCCGCGCCATCACCATGCCCGCGCCCGCCCTTTTTCATTCTTCATTCTTCATTTGAAATGCCGCCCGCCGCCATCACCTGCCGCGACATCACCAAACGCTTCGACCGCACCCTCGCGCTGGACCGCGTCGGCTTCTCCGTCCACGCCGGCGAAGTCCACGCCCTCTGCGGCGAAAACGGCGCCGGCAAAAGCACGCTCGCCCGCGTCATCGCCGGCGTCCTCCGGCCCGACTCCGGCCAACTCCTCCTCGACGGCGCGCCCGTCGAAATCGCGCACCCGGCGCGCGCGCGCGCGCTGGGCATCGGCATCGTTTTCCAAGAACTCGACCTGTTCAACGGCCTGAGCATCGCCGAAAACATGGCCCTCGGCCACCCCGAGGCGGAACGCCTCTTCGTCAACCGCCGCAAACTCGCCGACTGGAGCCGCCCCTTCCTCCGCCGCGTCGGCCTGCAAACCGACCCCGGCGCCCCGCTCGGCGCGCAAACCATCGCCACCGCGCAACTCGTCGCCATCGCCCGCGCCCTCGCCCTCCGCGCCCGCTTCCTCCTGCTCGACGAACCGACCAGCGCCCTCACCGAGGAAGCCGCCGACCGCCTCCTCAACCTCGTCGCCGAACTGCGGCAAGCCGGCGCCGGCATCGTTTACGTCACGCACAAAATGCGCGAAATCTTCCGCGTCGCCGACCGCGTCACCGTCCTCCGCGACGGCGCGCACGTCTCCACCAAGGCCGCGCGCGACACCTCCATCGACGAAACCATCGCCCTCATGGTCGGCCGCGCGATCGACACCACCGCGCGCATCGACACCGCGCCCCGCGCCGACATCGCGCTCACCGTGAAAAACCTCTCCACGCGCCGCCTGAAAAACATCAACGCCACCGTCCGGCGCGGCGAAGTGGTCGGCGTCGCCGGCCTCGTCGGCTCCGGTCGCAGCGCCCTCGGCCAGGCCCTCTTCGGCATGGAACCGTGGACCGCCGGACGCGCCACCCTCGCCGGCCAGCCCTACCGCCCCCGCTCGCCCGACGAAGCCATCCTCGCCGGCTGCGCCTACCTGCCGGAGGACCGCCGCGGGCAAGGCCTGTTTCTCCAGACCAGCGTCCGCCACAACGCCTCCGCCGCCATCCTCTGCCGCCTCCGCCGCGGCCCCTTCGTCCGCCGCTGGCAGGAGACGAAACTCGTGCGCGACGAACTCGCGAAAACCCGCGCGAAAATCCCCGCCCTCTCCGCCCCCGTGAGCGCGCTCAGCGGCGGCAACCAGCAAAAAGTCCTCCTCGCCAAATGGCTGCTCACCCGCCCCGCGCTCTTGTATCTCGACGACCCCACGCGCGGCGTGGACATCGGCGCGAAGGCCGACGTGTATAAAATCATCGCCGCCCTCTCCGCCGGCGGCACCGCCATCCTCCTGGCCAGCTCGGAAATGCCGGAACTCCTCCGCCTCTCGCACCGCATCATGGTGCTGCACGAAGGCCGCGTGACCGGCGTGCTCGCCGCCGCCACCGCCACCCAGGAACAAATCATGTCCCTGGCGACCGGCATGACCCAACCCCCACCCCCAATAAAGCCGTAAATCTCACCCCCCACTCCACCCATTCCCCCATTCCCTCCATTCCCCCCATTCCGTCTATTCTGTCCATTCCGTCCATTCAGTCCATTCAGTCCATTCCGTCCATCCCATCCCCCCAGCCACCCACGCCCACGCCCACGCCCTCCCCCTCCATGCCTCCGCGTCTCCGCTCCTCCCCCTCCGCCCCTCCGCGCACCCCATAATCCTATTAGTAACCACCGGCAATCTCCCCGATGAAAACCAACCTCAACCTCCCGCCGTTCCTTGGCAAATTCCGCGAGGTGCTCGGCCTCGTGCTCATCCTCGCCGCCGCCATCGCGCTCAGCCCGTCCGGCCCAGGCGGGGAAAACATTTTCCTCCAGTTCGACAACCTCACCGACATCCTCCGCCAGCAGGCGGAAATCGGCATCATCGCGCTGGCCATGACCCTGGTCATCATCACCGGCGGCATCGACCTGTCCGTCGGCAGCCTGCTGGCCTTTGTCGCGTCGCTGGCGGCGATGCTGCTCGTGAAAGGGCCGCCCGGCCTCGGCGCCGGCGCGCACATCGCCGCCGCCCTCTCCGCCGCGCTCGCCGCCGCCGTGTTCCTCGGCTTTCTCAACGGCATCGTCATCGCCCGCCTGCGCGTGCAACCCTTCATCGTCACGCTCGCCACCATGATCGGCGTGCGCGGCCTCGCCCGCTGGATGACGGACAACACCAACATCGACTTCGGCTTCGGCGACCACGTCTCGGCAAAATTCGCCGACATTTTTTCGGACAAACTGTTTGTCATCGCCCTGTGGGGCGCGGCCACGCTCGTGTTTTACGTGCTGCTGGAGTTCACCGTCTTCGGGCGGCACGCGCGCGCGGTCGGCGAGAACGAGAAAACCGCCGCCTACACCGGCCTGCCCATCCGCCGCACAAAAGCGCTTGTATATACGCTCTGCGGCCTCGCCGCCGGCGTGGCCGGCCTCATCCACGCCGCCCGCAGTTACCAAGGCAACCCAAACGACGGCGTCGCCTACGAACTCGACGCGATCGCGGCGGTGGTCATCGGCGGCACCGCGCTTTCGGGCGGCAAGGGCAACATCTTCGGCACGGTCGTCGGCGCGCTCATCATGGGCGTCCTGACCAACATCCTCCGCCTGCGCCTGATCGACACCAACGTCGAATTTATGATCAAAGCCCTCATCATCGTCGCCGCCGTCTGGCTCCAGTCCGCCCGCAAACCCAAATAAAAACCAACCCTTAAACGCCCCACGGCATTCCTCCTTCGCACCCTTCGCGGTTATAAAAAACGAACCATTAAACCATCCACGAATCACACGGACTATCATAATTAAAACCCAATCCTGTTAACCCAAAAATCCTGCAATCCCTCCCAAAAAATCAACCCAAAACTATCCACGCCCCGCACCTCAACACAAGTCCTATGAACGATAATCCGTGGCAATCTGCGTAATCTGTGGACAGTAAAAAAACCTAAGAATTAATCACGAAAACACGAAAACACGAAATCGCGAAATCGCGAAAACACGAAAATACAAAAATACAAAATCACAAAATTCACAAAAAACACAAACCCGCACAAACAACCCATCGCCCTTCCCTTTCCCCGCGCTTCCGCGATTAATAAAAACCCATCCCGCCATGAAAACCAAACGCCTCCTCCCTCGATTCCGTCTTCTCATCCTCGCCGCCCTCTGCGCGCTCCGCGCCGCCAGCGGCGCCACCGCTGAAAAACTCGTCATCTTCAGCCAGTGCAACAACGCCGAGCCTTACCGCGCGGCGCAAAACCAGCGCATGGCCGAACTCTGGGCCGCCGTGCCCGGCGCGCGCCTCGAAATCATGGACGCCCAGCAGGACAACGCCCGCCAGATCGCGCAAATCGAGACCGCGATCCTGCGCCGGCCCGCCCTGCTCATCGTCGCGCCCAACGAGTCCGCCCCGCTCACGCGCGTCATGGGCCGCGCCCTCCGCGCAACCATCCCCGTCATTTGCCTGGAGCGCGACATCAGCCAGCCGTTTTATACAAGCTACGTCCGCGCCGACAACCGCGAGATCGGACGCCTCGCCGGCGAATATATTGTTGAATTGCTCAAAAAGAAAAACGGCGCCCCGCGCGGAATCATTGTCGAGCTGTGCGGACTGAAAGGCGTCGAGGCCGAAATCAACCGCGAAGGCGGCGCGCACGACGTGTGGAAAAACTACCCGGACATCAAAGTCGCCGCCAACCCCGTCGCCGACTGGCTCCAAAGCCGGGGCAAGGACCGCATGACGGAAGTGCTCAGCGCGCTGCCGCGCATCGACATCGTGTACGGCCACAACGACCCGATGGCGATGGGCGCGTGGCTCGCCGCGAAGGACAAGGGCCGCGAAAAGGAAATGCTGTTTGTCGGCGTGGACGGCCTCCCCGGCCCCGGCGGCGGCATCGAAAAAGTGCGCGAGGGCCTGCTCGCCGCGACCTTCGTCTATCCGCTCTGCGTGGACGAGGCCGTGGAAATCGGCGCGAAAATCCTCGCCGACAAAACCTGGTCGCCACCCAAGACCGTGACGGTAAAATCACGCATGGTGACACAAGCCTCCCTGCCGCCACCCACTGCGGAAAAATAAATCCCTCAAAAAATCGTTCTCCTTCTCTTACTCGTTCTCGAAACATCCCGAAGAACGAATAAGAAAACGAGAACGAGTAACTGAGGTTGCGCGCTGCGTAGCGTCAGGCCGTGGAGCGGACGTGGCCTGACGCAAGGCCAAACCCTGCGAAATTCCGCCTTCGCGCAACCTCAGCGAGCAAGAGTAACTGATATTACGCGAAAGGTTTTCCGCAGGCGGTAGGGAGGCCTCTCCGAGGCCTCCGCCGAGCGGGGTGCCGGTTGGACATCTCCCAAATAAAATCGAAGCGTAGTGACAGGCGCAAAAGCGCCGCATTCTGAATCCTGAATCCGGACATTTCCCCGGCGAATCGGAGCGTGGTGACGGGGGCTTCGGAGAGGCCTCCCTGCCGCGGCCTGGTTTGTCGGGTGGCTCAGATGGCGCCCTCGCGTGACACCAGAGCGTAATACCATTTCCCAATTAGTGCCTTTCCCGTTTATGCCGTCTCGCCTGAAGAGCGCGTGAGTCGCGCTTGGGGAGCGCACGCGTCTCGCGTGCCTTGCCCGGTGTCTCGCAGGGCAACCCGTTTTGGCGGGACGCCAAAACCCGCGTGCGCTCCCCGGTCATCTTGTCTTGCGCCCCATTAAACGGAAAATGCTCTGAAATCTCCCTTTTGGATAGGGCGAGGCGTCCACGCCGCGCCGCGCAATCTCTGTGATTAACTGATGCTACGCGTTGCCTCTGTCGTAACGCAGACTTGGGAATGAAGCAGACTTGGAAGTCTGCGCTACGACCGAGGCAGCGCGTAACTTCAGTGTTTAATCCTCCTCCGCGTTTCCGCGTTTCCGCGTGAGGCCCTAGCGGCGCAGGCCGCGGTGGAGGCGGCTGACGGGCTTGGGCGCGGCGTCTTGCCGCGCGTTTTCGTCGAAGAGCGCGGAGTAGATGTAGTCGAAGCCGTCGAGTTTCTTGCGTTCGATGCCGGCGCCGATGAAGCGCTCGATGGAGCGCGCGTCGCGCACGTCGTCCTCGGTGACGATGGTGAAGGCTTCGCCGGTCTTTTGCGCGCGGCCCGTGCGGCCGATGCGGTGCACGTAGTCCTCGGGATTCTCGGGCACGTCGTAGTTGATGACGTGCGAGACATCCGCGATGTCGAGGCCGCGGGCGGCGATGTCGGTCGCGACGAGCACTTCGTATTTGCCGGACTTGAAGCCCGCGAGCGCCTCGGTGCGTTCGCGCTGGTTGCGGTCGGAGTGGAGCACGCCGACGGTGTGGCCGGCGCGCGCGAGGCGGCGCGCGATGCGGTCGGCGCCGAATTTCGTGCGGCTGAAAATGATGACGCTGTGGAAGTCGGTGCGCTTGAGCAGTTCGTCGAGCAGGTCGGGTTTTTGCGAGACGACGACGGGGTAGAACGCGTGCGAGACGGTCTCGGCGGGCGTGCGCTGGCGGCCAATTTTCACTTCGACGGGGTCGCGCAAGGCCCACGCGGCGAGCTGGGTGATCTCGGGCGGGAGCGTGGCGGTGAAGAAAAGCGTCTGCCGTTCGCGCGGGCATTTTTGCACGATGCGTTTCACGTCGGGCAGGAAGCCCATGTCGAGCATGCGGTCCACTTCGTCGAGCACGAGGACTTCGATGTGGTCGAGCGAGACGGTGCCTTGCTCCATGTGGTCGAGCAGGCGTCCTGGCGTGGCGGCGAGGATGTCCACGCCGCGGGCGAGGTCGTCGCGCTGGCGTCCGTAGCCGACGCCTCCATACACGATGGTGACATCGAGGTCGGTGAACTGGCTGTATTTGTTAAACGCCTCCTCGACTTGGAGCGCGAGTTCGCGGGTGGGTTCGAGGACGAGGCAGCGGAGGCGTCCGTGCGCGCCGAGGCGTTGGAGGATGGGGAGGGCGAAGGCGGCGGTCTTGCCGGTGCCGGTCTGCGCGGAGCCGGCCACGTCGCGACCGGCGAGGACGAGGGGGATGGCTTGCGCTTGGATGGGCGTAGGCTCGGTGTAGCCTTTTTGGGCGACGGCGCAGGCGATGCGGTCGTTGAGGCCGAGTTTGGAAAACGCGGTGTCCTGCGGGGGCACGTCGGTGGTGTGTTTGCGCGGGCCGCTGCGGAGCGGCGGTTCGTAGCGTTCGCCTTGCGGGGCGCGGGGCGCGCCGGCGCGGCTGGAGCGGCTGGTGGAACGGCCTCCGTCGCGCGAACCGCGGGCGCCGAGGGAGCCTGAGGCACTGCGTGCGCCAGAGGCGCCTGAGGTGCCGGAGCGTTTTCCCGCGTCGCTGCCGGAGGGTTGCGGTCGCGGTTCGCGGTCGCGTGAGCCATCGCGCTCCTCGCGGCGTCTTTCGCCGCGCGGGCGGGACGCGCGCGAATCGTCGGAGCGCGGTTTGTCGCGACGACGGCCTTGCCCGCCTTCGTTGCGGGAGGAGGATTTGGAAGAGGATTTTCCGCCGGTCTTGCTGGCGGCTGGCTTTTTTTCCGAAGGCGCGAGCGTCTCGCGAATCTTCGACATGATCTTTCTGAACATAATGTGTAAAGCGGCAGCGTTTCCGAATCCGCCGACTTTGACAACCACGGAGATGAGGAGGGCGGAGAATGACGATTCCAACGCGAGAGCCACTTCTTCCAACACGAAGGCCACTCCTTCCAACACGAGCGCCCCCTCCTTCTTTCCTCTTTATTCTTTCTCTTTCTTCGTTCCTCTCCCCTCGCTCCTCTTCCCTCGTTCTCTTTCCTCTTTCTCCGTTTTCCCACTGTCGTCAGGCGTGAATCCCCGGAAGGGAAAGAAAGAGGAAAGAGAACGAGGACGAGGAAAAGAAAACGAGGGAAGAGGAACGAAGAAAGAGAAAGAATAAAGAGGAAAGAAGAGAGTGGAAGACGGAACGGAAGACGGGGCGGCCTCACTTTTTTGGCGTTTTTTCGGACGCCTGTCCGTGTATTCCATTGACTCGTCATGCAAACAACGGTGTCGTGCCCCCCGAAATCCCACGCCTATGAAAGACCACCCCTTCCTGCCCGAAAACTTCCTGCTCACCACCGACTGGGCGCGCACGCTCTACTTCGAGCACGCCGCCCCGCAGCCGATCTTCGACTACCACTGCCACCTGCCGCCCGACCAGATCGCCTCGAACCGCCAGTTCGAAAACCTCTTCCAAATCTGGCTGGCCGGCGACCACTACAAATGGCGCGCCATGCGCTCCAACGGCATCAACGAAGACCTCGTCACCGGCGACCAAACCAGCGACTACGACAAATTCCTCGCCTACGCGCGCACCGTCCCCCGCACGCTGCGCAACCCCCTCTACCACTGGTCGCACCTCGAACTGCGCCGCTACTTCGGCATCGACCTCGTCATCAACGAAGCCAGCGCCCCAAAAATCTGGGAACTGGCCAACGAAAAACTCCGCGCGCCCGAGTTCACCACCCAAGGCATTTTGCGCAAAAACCGCGTCAACGTCGTGTGCACCACCGACGACCCGGTGGACTCGCTCGAACACCACATCGCGATCCAAAAATCCGGCCTGCCCACGCGCGTGCACCCGACCTTCCGGCCCGACAAAGCCATGACCGTGCACGCCCCCGCCGTGTTCAACACATGGTGCGACCAACTCGCCGCCGCCTCCGGCGTGGAAGTGCGCGACCTCGCCACCCTCCTCGAAGCCATCGACAAACGCCACGCCTTCTTCCACTCGCTCGGAGGCCGCCTCTCCGACCACGGCCTGGAGTGCATCCCCGACACCGAGTGCACCGAAACCGCCGCCGCCGCCATCTTCGACGCCGCGCGCGCCGGCAAGGCCGCCGGCCCGGACGAGACCGCCCGGTTCACCATGTTCATGATGCTCTTCCTCGGACGGCTCGACGCCAAGCGCGGCTGGACCAAGCAACTCCACCTCGGCGCGCTGCGCAACAACAACACCCGCCTGCTCCAACGCCTCGGCGCCGATGCCGGGGTGGACTCCATCGGCGACTTCCCCCAAGCGCGCGGACTGGCCCGCTACCTCGACCGGCTCGACTCGACCGGCGAACTGCCCAAAACCGTCCTCTACAACCTCAATCCCGCCGACAACTACGTCTTCGCGACGATGATCGGCAACGTGCAAGACGACCTCGCGCCCGGCAAAATCCAGTTTGGCTCCGGCTGGTGGTTCCTCGACCAGAAAGAAGGCATGGAATGGCAGCTCAACGCCCTCTCGCAACTCGGCCTGCTCAGCCGCTTCGTGGGCATGTTGACCGACTCGCGCAGCTTCATGAGCTACGTGCGTCACGAGTATTTCCGGCGCATCCTCTGCTCGCAGATCGGAGCCGACGTGGAGGCCGGCCTCATCCCCGCCGACCGCGCGCTGGTCGGCGGCATGATCGAAGACATCTGCTACCAAAACGCCCTCCGCTACTTCGGCCTCGAAGCGGGCACGCTGTAACTACCCGTCGCAGCAAACACGGCCCTCCCAAAACGAAGAACCGGCCCCCGCGCCGCCCGCCATAGGCTGCCCGCCGGGACGCCGTATAACATCAGGACTGGACAAAGGAAAACTAAAGCCTTTTCGGCTTATGGTGTCGCAACCGCAAGACCGCAAGAGGACAGGCGCGGGAGCGCCGGTAGGGAGGCCTCTCCGAGGCCTCCGGTGGACGGAGAAAAACGGTTGGCATTTCATAGACACCCGGTGCGCTCTCGCGGAGGCCTCGGAGAGGCCTCCCTACCGGCGCTTCCG
>JAIRTK010000549.1 GCA_031254955.1 Opitutaceae bacterium | reverse complement strand
AAATAACCGCGAAGGACGCGAAGGGCGCGAAGAAAAGCATGAAAACAGGCGTTCGTTTGCCTATAATATATTGAATAACATAACATGGCACGATTTTTAATCCTTCGCGCTCTTCGCGTCCTTCGCGGTTAAAATGAATTTTTGAAAGTTCCATTATATACCGGGTGATTGTTGACGCCGGCCATCGCCCGCCGCCCCGCCTGCGAGCGCGGGTTTCAGGAACAGGAATAGCGTCACGGCGGCGATGGGATGCAGCGTGGCGGCGAGGACAAAGGCATAGGCATAGCCGAACTTGGTCACGATCAGGCCGACGACGGTCATGAACACCGCGCCGGTCAGCGAGCCCGCCGAGCCCATCAGCCCCATGACCGACGCGGTTTCGGTAGTGTCGGTGATATCGGCGGCGAGCGTCGCGGTGTTGGTTGACCACATCTGGCACATGAACGTGATGAGGCAGGTGATGGCGATGGCCGCGGCGATGCTGTTTATAAAACCGACCAGCGCGCCGAAGGGTGTGAGCAGCCCGGCGCATGCGAGCATGGCGAAGCGGGCGCGCGGCGCGGTCCAGCCGCGGCGGATGAGCGCGTCGGAAAACCAGCCGCCGGCGACATTGCCGAGCGTGCCGAACAGATACGGCAGCCACAGATAAATGCCGACCTCCTTCAGGCTCAGGCCGCGCTCCGCCATGAAATAGCCCGGCAGCCAGAGCAGATAGAAATGCCACACCGGGTCGCTGGCAAAACGCGAAAGCACGAGCCCCCAGACCTTTCGTTGCGAAAGCAGCTCGCCCCACTTCTTCCCCCTGCCCGAAGCGGACGGGGACGCCGCGTGCTCCCCGCCTTCGCGCAACTCCGCAAGGTCCGCGGCGGTGACCGCCGGATGCTTCGCGGGAGGGCGATACAGTTTCCAGAAAAACGGAATCCACAACAATCCCACCGCGCCGGGAATAATAAATGCGGCCCGCCACGTGCCGGACGCCTGGGTGATCCAGGCGAGCAGCGGCACGGCGATGACCGCGCCCACCGCGCTGCCGGACGAAAAAATGCCGGTCGGCAGCGCACGCATTTTTTTCGGAAACCATTCTCCGCAAGCCTTGATGCCGCCGGGAAAAATCCCCGGCTCGCCCACGCCGAGCAGCACACGAAACGCCGTCAGGCTGCGAAAACCCTGCGCGAGGCCGGTCAGCATGCTCGCGACCGACCACAGGCCCACGCACGCCGTGACGCCGAGCCGGATGCCGACGCGATCGATGAGCCGCCCGGCCACGGTATACATCACCATGTAGGAAATGAGAAACGCGGTGCCGAGATAGCCGAATTGCGCGTCGGTGAATCCGAGTCCGCCGCAAATCGGCTCCTTCAACACCGCCAGCGCCTGCCGGTCTATATAATTTACGATGGTGGCGAGAAACAGCAGCGCGACAATCCACCAGCGCGTCGTGCGGTAATGTGAGCGGGGGGCGTTCATGGCTTGAATCAATGATGGTTTGAAAAATGGCCGCAGGTGGCAGGGAGGCCTCTCCGAGGCCTCCGCCGGGCGGGGTTTAAGGTTTGGAATTTCATGGGAAAATCGGAGCGTGGTGACGGAGGCCTCGGAGAGGCCTCCCTGCCGGGGGTTTGTCGCGTTTGGTGGTTCACTCCGCGTGACATCAGTAATTACTATAAATGAGGTTCAGACGACCGGCGCGGCGGCGATTGATACGATGGCGTTTTGCGCGACCAGCGCGGCGCGAAGCCGGCCCGGATCGACCGCGCGCGGCGCGATGCCCCCGCGCGCGGCCAGGGCCGCGGCCACGCCCGCCGCCTGGCCCGTGGCGAGGGAGGTGCCGGGCACGCGGGTCGAGCCGTGCGCGCGGTGCGTCGTGGAGATGGGTTTGCCGGCGACGAGCAGGCCGTCCACCGCCCGCGGCACAAGGCAGCGGTAGGGGATTTCATAGGGCGCGGGCGGGTTTTCCTTGTGCGGGTGCACGCCGGAAAAGCCGGTGTTGGGATGAATGTCAACCGGCCACGCGCCCACGGCGATGCTGTCGGCGAAGGGCGTGCGCGCGCGAATGTCGTCCTCGGTCAATAGATATTCGCCGCGAATGATGCGGCTCTCCCGGATGTGCAATTGCGTGGAGCCGGAAACTATATAACTGTCCTTCAGCTCCGGCGCCCGGCGGCGGAGAATGTTCCAGATGTCGAGCATCTGCGCGCGCCCTTTTTGCTCCGCGACGGAAAGCTCGGCGGGATCGACGGGATTGCCAAACACGCGGGTCGAGTTGACGGAGATTTCCCCGTCTGCGAGACGGATGATCCACGGGCCGCCGTAAACCTCGATTTCGCCCGCGTCGCGCGCCTCCTTGAGCACGCGCCGCGTGATTTCCTCCCATTGCTCCCAGCCCGGGCCGGGCGCGACATTGCCGAGCCGGAAATGATAGGTGAGCGCCTGCAAATCCCGCGCGATGTCGAACGGCGCGCCGGCGTAGAATGCCAGCTCGGCATCCCCGGTGCCGTCAACCACGACCGGCGCATGGAAACGCGCGCGCCCGTCGCGCAAGGCGGCCTCGACCCCGGTGACGCGCCTGTTTTCGAGCAGCACGTCGCAGACATGCGCGTGATAAAGCACGGTCACGCCCGCGCGCGCCAGCAGGCGGTCGATGGCGACCTTCTGCATTTCGGGATGCACGGACACGACCTCGGGCGGGTTGTCGCCGGTGGCGTCGCCGCCGAGCGCGCCGATCTCGGCCACGAGTTCGTTCGCGAATCCCGCGACGACATCGACGCTGCTGTCCACGCAGCTCCTGATCGCGTCGAAGGTGTGGATCATCGCAGCGGTGAGGATGCCGCCGCCGAAGCCGTAACGCTCCAGCAGCAGCACCTGCGCGCCTTCCTTGGCGGCGGAGCAGGCGGCGGCGACTCCGGCGCTGCCGGCGCCGCAGACAATCACATCGTAGCGTCTTCCATCCAGTGAGCTTGGGATCATGGTAATTAAAAGGTTTGGTTTTAGTAGCGAGTAGCGGGTAGCGGGTAGCGAGTAGTGGCGCTGCCGCGCCGGCGGTTTGTGTGGTTTGGTTTTTGGTTTCCTACTCACTACTCGCTACTCGCTACTCGCTACTTTTGAGGGTTCGTTTTTGCGGTTTGCATTGGGAAAACGCCTATTCCCTGGGCGTGGTCGCGAAGGCCTCGGGCGAGTCTTTTTGCAGGTTTCCGGCCCAATCCTCGGGCAGGACTTTATAATAATAGGTCGCGCCCGGCGACAATCCGTCGTCGATGAAATGTTCCAGATAATATCCTCCCGGAGTCACTTCGCCGATGCGCGTGTCCGGCGCGGGCGCGAAGTCCGGTTTCGCACTGCGATGCACATGGTAGCGGGCGATGTCGGGCTCCGGATTTTTGTGCCAGCAGACCATCTGGCGGTTTTTCGTCTGGCGCACCACGCCGAGTTCGGAAACGGGGCGCGGAGGCGTGATATTTTGCGACGAGGTTCGCACGGCGGCCTGCGGTGAGATTTGCCCTTGAATATTGCCGGCGCCGACGGCGGCGACATGATAATAATATTCGGTCGCCGGATTCAGACCGGCGTCAAGAAACTCGTTTCCAGCCGCGCGTCCGACCAAAGTGTAGGCGCTCGCGGGGGCATCGGGATCGGCGGAACGATATATATTATACGCGGCCGCTCCGGCGACGGCCGGCCATTCCAGGCGCACGCCGGAATCGGACACCGCGGCGGCATCGGGCCTGACGACGGCACCGGGCGCGTTCTTCTTCGCATAGACGCGCACGGTCGCGAACGACCAGGGCTTGAGCGCGAGGCGCAGCTTGCCGTCGCGAAGCGCAAGCGCGGACACATCGTTTTCCACCAAGTCGCACAAAGCGGCGGCGTCCACGGGCAGGCCGGCGATGTCGATGGCCGCCTCGGTCGCGCGCCCCTGGGTCTCGACGAGACGCATCACCCAGCCTCTTCCCGGTTGCGCGGATTCCTTGAGCACGGTCAGGTGAACATTGGGCGCGTCGATAGAAAGGAACGACGCTGTCGCGGCGGGAAGCGCGCCCTGCCGGCGGGGCGCCAGGACGCGCGCCTGGAGCGGGCTGCCGACCGACCAGCCGAGGCGGGCGGCGGAACCGCCCTCCCAGCCGCCCTTGTATGATGAAAGCGAATACACAAACCGCCCGTTCATGTCGTCGGCGCACATGGCGAGCAGGCCGGCCATGCGGTTGGACCAGGCGAAACTGTAGAGGTGCGAGGACGCGGGCTTGTAGTCGATGGAGAACTCGTTGTAGCGGATGCCGCCGAAATGCACAATCGGCGCGTTCCACGGCGCGAGGGTGACGCCAAACTCGTTGTTGCCCACGTCGGCCCAGCGGTTGACGGCGAGGTAGTCGTGCGAACCCCAGCGCAGTTGGTCGTCGTGGGGACGCACCACCCCGCCGGGATATTCGGCCCGCGCGGTGAAACCATCGGCCTTCACGGGAAATGCATAAAAGAGGTTGCTCTTGTAGCGGTCGGCGCTGCGGTCGGAATGCAGCACCCCGACGTGGCGCAGGTCGTTGATGATGTCGATGCGTTTCAGCCCGGCATAGAGGCGCACGGTTTGCGTGACCTCGGCGCCGCCCAGCTTCTCGTCCTTGTATGCCGCCACCATCTCCACCGCGACGGCGCCTGCGGACGGCTTGAGCGCGGCGCCTTTTTTCGGGGCGTAGTTTGTGCCGGCCAGGCCCTCCTTGCTTTTTTTATTCACCCACACGAGCTGGTTGAATTGATGGGGGGCCGAGGGATCGACAAGCTCCCGGCCCAGCTCGCGGTCAATGATACTGGAGACCGCGCCGCTCTCCCGATCGAATTTTATAATATAATATTCATTGGAAATCGCGCCGGCATCGGCGGACAGCGCGGGGGCGCCCGTGTCCGCGCGGAGCGGGGCGGCGGTCATGCGGTAGGTTTTATATCCAAACGCGGGCACGTCCTCCGCGAGAAACATCATGCCGCCGTCGGCGAGCGTTTGCGTGACGGCGGGTTTTCCGGTGACATTGTCCACCAGCGTGACGCCGGCGGGGAGCGGTTGCGCGAGGGTGACGAGGTCGGTGCGCGGGTGCGCAAGCGGGTTGACCACCATGAGCGCCGGCTCGTCGCCGGTCTTCACGCGGGCGGCGAGCGCATCCCAGGATTTGTCGAGGAGGCGCCGCGCATCGGCGAGCGCGCGACCGCCTTCGAGGCGCTTGCCCCATTGCGCGTTGAACTGATGCACGGGGCCGGAGGGCGGACTCGTCGGCCAGCTGTGCTCGGTGAAATCAAACATGCGTGTGTAGGCGCGCTCGACCTCCGCCGGTGGAAACGCAAAGGACGGGTCGAGCGCGAGCGCGACGGCGCCGAGCGACTCGGCCAGCGGCAGCAGGCGCGAGGCGGTGCGCTTCCAGCCTTGCGCCTCGGGGTCGATGGTCGCGTAGTCGGCGGAGAAATTGTTCAGGTCGCCGCGCAACACCGGCAGTTCGCGACCGTGGGAGCTTTCCATATAGGCCATGAATTCACGCGGGCCGGCAATGCGGATTTCCGGGTAACGGTAGCGCGCCTGCCAGCGACGCAGCGCGCGGTTGTCCCATACGGGAGTCTCGTGATCCTGATACGACGGGATGAGCAGCGCGTCGTAGGGATACGGCCCGAGGGAGCCGTCCTGCACGGCGAGCGCCACCTTGTTGACATTGACGGCGGCGAGGTCGGACAGGTCCGAATAACCGCCGCCTCCGGTCTGCCCAAACCAGAAATTAATCCCGTAGTGATGGCGCCAGGTGAAGAGCACGCGGCTCTGCGCGTCGGGGCCTTCCCACCAGAAAATCGCGGGCACCTTGGTGGTTGCGTAATCGTTTTGTTTTTTCGTGCGGAACGGCTGGCCGAAACGCACCGCATAGCGGAAACCCGCGCCGGCCAGCGCCTGCACCGACGACCATGAAATGCTCGGGTTGTCCACCATGACAAACGTGTCGAGATCGAGGCCGAAGCGGTCCTTGTATTCGCGGCGCGCCGGATAGGTCATGCGCGCCAGCTCCTCGTAATCCATCCAGTGCGCGTGCACGCCGCTCGGCGCGCCGGCCAGCGGCATGCTTTCGGTCTTCACGTCCCTCTCCGCGATCCTGCGCCACGCCGCCTCCGAGCGTTCCTCCATGTAATAGCGCGGGAAAAGCAGTGTCTCCAAAAAATAATGATAACCGCCCGCCGCCGCCGCGCCCTCGGCGACCGGCTCCGCCGCCGGCGCGCTGAGGCGCCGGCCAAGGTCGATGTTGTCGGCGATTTTTTTCTGTTTCACCCAGAGGTAATCCTCGTAGCCGATGTCCTCGTGCGAGGATTTCACGACAAACACCTTCCACTTGCGCTGGGGTCGCCACGGCTGGCGGAATGTTTCGACGGTTTTGCCGCCCGCGCGCAGTTCGACCGTGACCTCTGTCGGCTTTTCCATGTCGGGCACCAGCAAGTCGTGGCGCGAAAGCCCCGGCGGAAGCGTGAATTTCTGCGGGGGAACGGAGGCATTTTCCCCGGCGCGCACCAGCAGCTCGCAGTGCACGGGGGCGGCGGTGTTGTTTTCGAGCGAAAGCCAGCCCACCTGACGAAGCGGCCCGCCGGCGGCGAACAGCACGGTCGGCTCCAGTTGCGCGATGCGGGCGGGAAACAAATCCGCATCGGCATTTGCAGCGACAGGCGCAGACCCTAGAAGCGACACAAGGAACAGGTGGATTGCGAAAACAGATGCGAAAGGGTTTTCGTTCATAAATAACGTTTGGGATGGAAAGATTGGGTTGATTTGAAAATAAAAACAAAGGGATGCGTTTTTAGCGAGGCGGGGAGTCATCCATGCCCGACGACCAAACCCGCCGCCCACGGGTCGCCGATAAGCCCGGCGCGCGGCGGGAGCAGCGCCGGGTCGATGTTTGCGACATCGCGCCCCGAATCCTTGGCCTCGGCGGCGGCGAGCCCGGCGATCTGCCCGGTGGTCATCCACACAGGCTCCATGCGCACGACCGACATGCCGATATGGGTCGCGGAAAGCGCGACGGGCACGAGCAGGTTGTCAAGCGCGCGCGGCAACATTGCCTCGTAGGGAATCTGGCCGGGCATCGCCTTGGTGGGTGTGTTGCGCGGATACCAAATCGCCCCTTCCTGCAGGCCGTCCACCTCAAAGCGACGATCCTGGCACGGATGAACATCGAAGCTGTATTCGCCAACCGCCACCGGATGTTTTACCGGCGGAGTGCGGCCCAGTTTTTTATCGACGACAAAATTATGTTGTGTGACGAGCGCGCGGCCTTCGATGCGACGGGCTTCGCGCACGTAGATTTGCCAGGGCCAGTGACCGTTGTCGGCAAATTCCTCGCTATGCAGCCCGGCCTTTCGCCAGTAAGCCCGCACGTTGTCCGGCACGTTGCTGTCATGCTGCAAAAACCATACGAAACTCGCGGCATGCTCGACATGGAAACGCTCCAATCGCGCGCGATGTGCACGGTTCGCCCCGGGCCACGCCCAGTTTATGCCAGGACAATTCAGGCTGGTGGGCTGGTTGATGGAGCCATTCAGCTCCCATTTCAAATTAGGGAGCGCTTTCCCATAGCTACGATTTCGCAACCGGCCCGCCGCAAAATCCCGGCCAAGCGGCATCAGATCCATCAGGTGCTGCTCGTAGCTTGCCGGACGACGGACGGGAACCATTTTTTCCCTGTCCGTGGTAAAGACGCACCGCGCACAATACGCTTGGATTGCAGGCGACGACGCCCCTGAATCCGAGGTCATGCGTTCGTGCCCCGTCCGCCAGTCGATGTAGCGGATGCCCGCAAGCGACTCGCCCCATTCCTCCGCCGATTCGCGCCCGACGCGCGACGGCACGCCTGCCGCGGCGGCGAGGTCACCTTCGTAAGTGCAATCGATAAACGTCCGCGCCGTCACGACCCGACGCGCTTTGCCCGGTGACTCCAACGTGATGCGCACGACCCGGCTGCCTGCAGTTTCCGCAGACAACAAATGATGTCCACGCCAGAACACGATGCGCCCAACATGGGCATCCGACGAGGAAAGGAACACATCAAACACGCTTTCGATTACCGAGGGTTCGTAATAGGGCCGGGCAGACGATTGCGGCAGTTGCCATTTCGCCGCACCAGCCTCCTCCCGCTTGCGGTAAACTGCGGATACCGCCGCGACAAACTCCCTGACAAAATCACCGTGCATTCCCGGCCCGTATCTGGTGTCAAGCATGCCAAGTCCGCTCGCCAGCATGCCGCCTGCGTGCATTTTTGGGCATGCGAGCAGAACCCGGCAGCCCTTC
>JAIRTK010000542.1 GCA_031254955.1 Opitutaceae bacterium | reverse complement strand
TGATGCCCCCCCTCATCCTCTTAATCGTTCTCGTTCTCTTTCTCTTTCCTCTTTCTTCTTTCCTCTCCCCCTTCTCTCCTTCCCCCCTCCTCTCATCTCCCTTCCTCCTCTTTCCTCCGCTTCCGTCTATTCCGTCCATTCTGTCCATTCCGTCCATTCCACCCCGTCTCGCCCCCTTCTCCCGCAACCTCATTATTTTACAAATTATTTCGCCCATTTAGATAAGTTTTAACAATAAATCTTGTCCACCGACACAAGACTGCGCATACGTAAACGTCCCATTCGGGGTGATGACTTTTTTTACATTTCGATTCTCGTCCAATGTCCCTCAATATACACTGGCATGAAGGATTATTCCTTCAACCCCATCATCTTCAACGCCTCCAGCTAGGCTCGATTCATCAAGGGCAATCCGATCGACGCATCGCCCGTCCGCATCCCTACGGCATCATCGAAGCCAGACTCTCGCTTGATGAACTCGCCAACTTTCGCGTCCGCTTCGACAAACTGCGCGTATTCATGCCCAGCGGCCTGGACCTGTGCTTCCCCGAAAACGCCGAGCTGCCGTCCATCGACATCAAGCCCCTTTTTGCCGGCAGCGGCTCGGTGTTCACGATCTATCTGGGCGTGCCCGTCTGGCGCGAAGGCCGCGCCAACGCCGGCGGCGAATCGCCGGATGGACAACCCGACGCGTCCACGAAAATCATCCACCGCGTGCAAGAAGAGCAACTCGCCGACGAAAACACCGGCGACAACGCCAAGCCGATCCTCACGCGCCGCTATAACGCCCGCTTCGTGCTTGACGATGACGACAAGTCGGACCTCGAACTCGTCCCCGTGCTGCGCCTGGTGCGCGGCGTCGGCGAGCAACTCGGCCAGCCGAAACTCGACCCCGAATTTGTGCCGCCGTGCCTGTTCATCACCGGCTCCAGCGCGCTGCACAACCTCATCCGCGACCTCGTCAACCAGCTTGAAGCCAGCCGTCAGGAACTCGTCCTCCAGCTCAACCGCGGCGGCTTCGCGATGGACACGCTGCGCGGCGCGCAAATCGAGCAAATCCTGCGCTTCCGCACCCTCAACAGCTTCTCCGCGCGCCTCTCCTCGCTGCTCGCGGCGACAAACATCGAACCCTTCGCCTGGTATCTGGAACTCCGCGCGCTGCACGGCGAACTGGCGGCGCTCCACCCCGACAAGGACGACTACGAAAGCGTGCCCGCTTACAACCACGAAAACCTGTTCAACGCCTTCGACCAGTTGGGCGCCAGGATTCGCGGCCTGCTGCGCGGCGTCGTGACCTCCTCGTTTCTCAAACTCGAATTCAAGCCCGTCGCCGGCGTGTTTGAAGCGCTGTTCACCGAGGAGCAACTCACGCGCCCGGTGGATTATTTCCTTGGCGTCAAGTCCGGGGACGACCCGCGCTCCGTCGTCGCGCTGGTGGAGGACGGCAACCGTTTCAAGCTCATGCCCCAAAGCCTCGCCACGCGCGCCGTGCGCGGCGTCGTCCTCAAAGAGGAGCGCTTCCCGCCGATGCAACTCCCCGCGATCGCCGGCGTGACCTATTTCCGCCTCAACCGCGCCGAAAGCGCGCGTGTCTGGCAGCTTCTCCAAACGGAAAAATCCGCGATCATCCGCTGGCCCGATCAAGAAAAATCGGACTACGCCATCACGCTTTACATGACCCTTGGTGACTAAAAACCTCCCTCCCCCTCAAAAAAACAATCTTTCTCTTTCCTCTTTATCTTTATCTTTCTCCCGCCTCGTCCTCTCCCCTCTTTTATCTTTTTCCCTCTCCTCATCTCGAATCATTCCCAAAATAAACAATAAACAAAAAAACACATTAAAACCCCCATTTCCCAAACAAACAAACCCGCCGCAAATAAACACCCAAGGACATAAATATAAACGCAAACGCCTCGCCCTCCCCATGCTTGTCCAAGGAGACTCTAAACACACTTTTTAACCGCGAAGAACACAAAACCATCAAGATGCGAACAAAACGAACAAAAACCTCAGTCGATTTGCATTCCATTCATCAAGAAAACCCCATGAAGCCGTTTTCTCATCTTCGCGCCCTTCGCACCCTTCGCGGTTAATTTCCAAAACACCCCTTCTCTCCCGATTCTCTCCCAATTCGCGCCCGATTCGCACCCTTTTGCGCCCTTTCGCGGTTAACGAGTAAAAGAACGAGAACGAGTAAGAGAACGAGAACGAGAACGAGTAAAAATAATAAAACGGGACCGAAAAATATAAACACGAAAATCCACGCCACACCTCCCATGTCCACCGCCACCGCGCTTACCTTGCCCGCGCTTTGCGAACCGCTCTTTCAGGAAATATGCCGCCTGAACCGCCTTGGACGCAAGGCCCCGACGGGCGAATTTGCCGTCGCCGTCGCCGACATCAAAGCCATCTTCACCAAGATGGCCGACCAAGCCAGGACCGACGCCCGGCTGCTCCAGAATTACGAAAAAGTGGAGCTTCCGCTCATCTTCTTCGTCGATTCGATGCTCTCCGACAGCAAGCTCCCCTTCGCCAACGAATGGAACAACAACCGCCTCGCCTACGAACGCAACGAACTCGCCGGGGATGAAAAATTCTTCGACCTGCTCGACGAGACGCTCGCCGACAACCGCGACGGCGCCGCCGACCGCCTCGTGATCTTCTACACCTGCCTCGGCCTGGGCTTCACCGGCTGGTATCAAGGCCAGACCGAGCACCTGCGCAAAAAAATGAAGGAAATCCAGCCCCGCATCCGCGGATTTCTCGACACCGACGAAGCCGGCCTCATCTGCCCCGAAAGCTACAAGCACACCAACACCGCCAACCTCCCGCTCCCCATGGGCTCCGTGCTCGTCCCGCTGCTGATCACCGCCGCCTGCCTCATCATCATGGTCGTCGCCGCCAACGCCGTCCTCTTCAAAGTCTCCTCCGGCGAACTTAACGACGCCATCGACACCATCCGCGAACACCAAACCGCCGCCTCCAGACCCGCCGCCGCCGGCGAAACCGGCCCCGCGCGCTAACCTCCCCCCCGCATTCTCCCCGCCATGAGAGGAATCTTCGACAACATTTCCGACAACCTGCGCTACGTCGCCATGCTGCTCGCCGGCACGGCCATCGGCGGCAAGCTCCTCTTCGCCGACCAGGCGATCATGACCGTCTTCGCCATCGGCTTTCTCATCCTCGCGGCGCTCCTGTTCCTGGTCGATCTCGTCCGCCGCATAAAGAAAAAGAAATCCGAAGAGCGCCTCGCCGCGCAGCTTTCCGACAACAGCTCCGGCTCCTCCTCCGTCAGCGACGCCGCCCGCAAAGCCCAGCTCGACGCCCTCCGCCAGAACTTCCAGAAAGGCCTCGAAAAATTCCGCGCCGCCGGCAAGGACCTCTATTCGCTCCCCTGGTACATGGTCGTCGGCGAACCAGGCTCCGGCAAGACCGAGGCCGTCCGCCACTGCAACGTCGGCTTCCCCCCCGGCCTCCAGGACGAAATGCAAGGCGCGGGCGGCACCATCAACATGCACTGGTGGTTCACCAACCAAGCCGTGCTCCTCGACACCGCCGGCAAACTCCTCTTCCAAGAAGCCCCGCCCGGCACCACCACCGAATGGCACGCCTTCCTCGACCTGCTCAAAAAAAACCGCCCCGGCTGCCCCATCAACGGCCTCATCCTCGTCATCCCCGCCGACTCCCTCCTCAAAGACAGCGGCGACGACATCGCGAAAAAAGCCGGCAAGATCGCCGGCCAGCTCGACCGCATCCAACGCACGCTCGATGTCCGCTTCCCCACCTTCATCCTCATCACAAAATGCGACCTCCTGAACGGCTTCCGCGAATTCTTCGCCGGCCTGAAGGACCCGCAACTCCAGCACCAGATGACCGGCTGGTCCAACCCCGCGCCACTCGACGACCCCTTCAAACCCGAGCACGTGGACGAGTATCTCGACACCGTCATCCGAAAAATCGCGCGCCGCCGCCTCGGCCTCATCGCCGACCCCGCGCCCGAGACCCCCGAAAGCCGCCGCGCCGACGAAGTGGACGCGCTCTTCGGCCTCCCGCAAAGCATCCAAGCCCTCGCGCCGCGCCTGCGCCGCTACCTCGAAATGATCTTTGTCTCCGGCGAATGGTCCGCCAAACCGCTCTTCCTGCGCGGCATCTACTTCACCTCCGCCCTCACCGAAGGCAAGGCCCTCGACCTCGAAATCGCGCAAGCCCTCGGCGTGCAACCCGACGCGCTGCCCGAAGGCAAACTCTTCGAACGCGAACGCTCCTTCTTCCTGCGCGACCTGTTCCTGCAAAAAATCTTTAAGGAAAAAGGCCTCGTCACACGCGCGAGCAACACCCGCAAACTCGTCAAACGCCGCCAGATGATCCTCTTCGGCTCGCTCGCCGCCAGCCTCGCCGCCGTGCTCGGCCTCTCCATCTGGGGCGCCCGCACCGTGAAACACAGCGTCGGCGCGGAAAGCGCCTACTGGAAAGCCGCCTCCACCAACTGGCAGGCCGACCACACCTGGAACCCCCTCGTCTCGCCCGAATATCGCGGCTCCGCCAAATTTGTTTACAACGGCGAAAACCCCGTCCCCGTCGGCGGCGAACGCATCCCCCTCCACGAATTTCACGCCCGCCTGCAAGGCCTCGTCACGCGCGACATCCCCGTGCCCTTCGTCTTCAAACCGATGAACGCGCTCGTCGTCCGCGCCAACTCCGGACGCCGCCAGGCGCAACGCGCCCTCTTCGAAGCCGGCGTCATGCGCCCCGCGCTCAACGCCGCCCGTATCCGAATGGCCGATACACGCTCCGACTGGACCCCGCGCGACACCGCCGCCCTCGCCACACTCATCCAACTCGAAGGCATCATCCATTTCCCCACGCTGCCCGGCCAGCGCGTCGAATTTGAACCGGACACCTTCCTCACCCCCCTCCTCGGCCTCTGGACCGAAGACGGAAAAGCCCCCTTCACCCTCAACGGCGCCTTCGAGTGGACCTATTACAAAGGCGGGGACGGACGCGGCAAATGGCCCGACGCCTCGTGGAGCGCCGGCACCGCCTTCCGCGACAACACCGCCATCCGCGCCGGCTGGGAACGCTTTGCCCGCTCCCAGCAAACCGATTCCGAGTCCCGACGCTCCGTCGCCCTCACACTCGCCAACGCCCGCGACGCCGCCGAATCCTGGCGCTCCGCCGAAAAAGACCTCTACCATTACCTGATGCGCCCCATCTCCACCGCCGGCTGGACGGCGGAAGCCCTCCGCACCCACGCCGGCCTCGGCAAAACCAAAACCACCCTCGACGACGCCATCGCCTCCGCGCAAAGCGCGGGCCTGCTGCCCAAGGAAGGCCGGATCTCGCTCGCCGCCTCCTACGACGAAATCGTGAAAACCGCCCAAGCCGGCGCCGCCGCCGGCGTGAAAACCTTCCGCGACATCACCACCAAATTCCAACCCCCCATCCCGGAGGCCGCCGCCGGATTTGTCAGCGGCCTGCTCGCCCCCCCCACGCCCCCGCCCGCCCTGCCCGACGCCGCCGCGAAAGCCGCCGAACTCGCGAAAACCAAAGCCGTCGCCTTCGCCCCGGAATTCCCCATGCTGCAGGAAGTCTCCGTGCGCCTCGACCGCCTGGAGCAGGACAGCTTCGCCGCCACCCGCTCCGTCCTCGGAGCCGACGCCGCGGAAAAACTCGCCGACATCGACGACGACTGCTTCGCGCTCTTTGAAAAAACGCCCGCCTACCGCCTGCGCTGGGCCTCCTACGAAGAGGCGATGCGCCTCTTCACGCTGCCCGCCGACCAGGAAAAAAACATCGTCGGCGAACTCGCCCGGACACTCGAAAACTCCGCCGCCACCGCCGCCGCCATCATCGCGCAATCGGAAAAATACGACTTCAAGAAAAACGTTTACGACTTCCGCCAGACCCTCCGCAACCTCGCCGACGCCGGCGGACAGGCCCGCGCCCTCGGCCTGCACCGCCTCCACGGCGACACCATCGCCGCGCACCTCGCGCGCGACGCCGGCTTCCCCCTCATCCTCGACGCCGCCGACGCCGCGACCCCCGCCTCGCTCAAACGCACCGCCGCCTTCATCAAAGCCGCCCGCGCCGATCTCTCCGGACGACTCGACGTGCCCGCCGATTTCCGCGCCGGACACGACCTCACCGTCGAACGCGTCGGCAAACTCTTCGAGCTTATCGACACACTCACCACCCCCGACGGCTCGCCCTCCACGGTGAAAATCTCCATCACCAATTACGCCGACCAGCGCAAATTCATCACCGAACAAGGCCTCTCCTCCGACTTCAACGCCGCCTTCGCCGGCAACATCTGGCGCACCGCGCGCATGGCGGGCCGCGCCGCGCGCACGCAACCCGTCACCGACACCGAACTCGCCTCGCCGCGCGTCACGGACAACTTTCCCGACCTCGAACTCTTCAGCCAGGCGGACGAAAAACCCACGCCCGACGCCGCCCGCCCCTTCACCGAAGACTGGACCGCGCTGCGCCTGCTCAAAGCCAAAAGCGTCCGCAACACCGACGGACGCGACTGGCGGACGCCCGTTTCCATCAAAGACGAAAAAACCGGCGCCGACCTCCTCCTCATCCTCGGCCTCCAATTTGAACGCCCGCTGCCCGCGCTCGACGACTGGCCCACCATCCGCTCGCTCCAACTCGAATCCCACCTCGCCGCCCCCCCCCCGCCGCCCGCCGCCACCCACAGGAGCGCGGGCATTCCTGCCCGCGAAAACGCGGACTGGAAAGTCCGCGCTCCCAGTCTCGCCCCCGCCACCCAGCCCTCATCCGCCGCCCCCGCCCTCGAAACCCCCACCCCCGCCCCCGCCACGCCGCCGCCCA
>JAIRTK010000463.1 GCA_031254955.1 Opitutaceae bacterium | reverse complement strand
AAAAAACCATTACAATAGGGCAGTCCGAAAAACGATATGATACCATTTCCCAATAAAAATTACACTTTAGAAGCAAAGCCATGTAGGGGCTTCGCTTGCGAAGCCCGGATGCAGGGGTTCCGCTTACGAATCCCGGATGTAGGGGCTTCGCTTGCGAAGCCCGTCTCGGAAAAACGCCACGGGTTAGCTTCCGTCACTGCGCCGACGCAGTCGCATGAAACACAAACACGCGCCACTGCCGTCCGGCAACGGACTTCGCAAGCGAAGCCCCTACATCCGCCGCCGCGCGCCTCCGTGTCCTCTGTGTCTCTTCACTCAATCCTTCTTTTTTAGACGCTCTAAAAACAACCCATTAAATCATCCACGGATTATACAGCCCACCCAGAATTACTATTCAAGGCGGATTGAAAAATCCGGTTTAATCACGGAAGCGCGGAAGAACGAAAGGCGCAAAATTATTTTGCAATGATTGTTTTTCATGAGAGTCCGCGCTTCCGTCTTTCCGCGCTTCCGTGATTAAAACTTTTTGTATTTGAGTTTTTTCAAAGTGCCCTTCATAAAAAAATCGTGCGAATCCGCGCAATCCGCGGACAATAAAATCAACCCATTAAGATAACCACAAAAAAGCGCAAAAAACACAAAAACAACCGCTCCCTCTTGTGCCTCTTGCGCCTCTTTGTGGCTATTTAAAAACAAACCATTAAACCAGCCGCGAAAAGACGCGAAAAATGCAAGAACCACCACCACCCCCTTCATAAATTTCGCGCCCTTTGGCGATTTTCGCGGTTATAAAAACCAAACCATTAATCCTTGCCCCCTCAACGAAAGCTGGCGGAATGACGCCGAACCCGTTTTCCCACATGCCTCCACCCAACACCCTCCGCCCCCTCCCCGCGCTCGCGCCCCTGCTCCTCGCTCCCCTATTCCTCGCGCCCCTCACCACCGCCGCCATCGCCGCCACCGCCACTCCCGCCACTCCCTCCGCCATCGCCGCCGCCACTCCCGCCGCCGCCTCCACCGCCGCGCCCAAGCCCATCCGCTTCGCCGCCGCCAAAATCTGGGACGCCGCCCCGCACTGCGCCTTCACCGACCTCCTCGCCTTTCGCGGACGCCACTACTGCGTTTTCCGCGAAAGCGTCTCGCACGTCCCGCCGAAAACCGGCGGCGGCGACGGCAAAATCCGCGTGCTCGCTTCCACCGACGGCGACGCCTGGCGCCCGCTCGCGCTCGTGGAAAAAACCGGCTTCGACCTCCGCGACGCCCAACTCACCATCACGCCCGCCGGACGCCTCATGCTCCTGACCTCCGGCAGCATTTACGACCGCGGCGCGCTCAAAGGCCGCCAGATGTTCGCCGCCTTCTCCGACGCCGCCGGCGAAACCTTTTCCGCCCCGCAACCCCTCACCCTCCCCGCCGCCCTCCGCGACGGCTGGCTCTGGCGCGTCGCCTGGCACGACGGCGCGGCCCACGGCGTCGTTTATCAAACCCCGTCGCAAACCTCCGGCGGCGCCGCCTGGCTCGTGAAATCCGCCGACGGCCTCCGCTACGACATCATCACCCGCCTCGATGTCACCGGGCAGCCCAACGAAACCGCGCTCGAATTTTCACCCGACGGCACCCTGCGCCTCTTCCTCCGCCGCGCGGCGAAAGACGCCGCCGGCCACGCGCTCCTCGGTCGCGCCGCGCCGCCCTACACCGACTGGCGCTGGAGCGACCTGGGCATCCGCGCCGGCGGCCCCTTCCTCCTCACCCTGCCCGGCGGCAACACCCTCCTCGGCTCGCGCGACCACACCGAAGGCGCGCCCGGCACCGCGCTCTTCACCCTCGACTCGCAAGACCGCGCCGTCCGCCTCCTCCGCCTGCCCAGCGGCGGCGACACCAGCTACCCGGGCATGAGCGTCGTCGGCGACGAACTCTGGGTCTCCTATTATTCCGGCCACGAAAAACCCCGAGGCCAAGCCGCCATCTACCTCGCCAAAATCAAACACGCCGACCTTTTCCCATGAAACCCGCCACCACCCTCCTCGCCGCCGCGCTCGCCCTCGTGGTTTCCGCCGCCGGCGCCGCCGCCAACCCGTGGACGCCCGCCGGCGACCGCATCAAAACACAATGGGCCGCGCACGTCTCGCCCGGCAACCCCCTGCCCGAATATCCGCGCCCGCGCCTCGTCCGCGACGCATGGCTCAACCTCAACGGCCTCTGGGACTACGCCATCACGCCGAAAGGCGCCGCGCAGCCCGCCGCCTTCGACGGACCAATCCTCGTGCCCTTCGCCGTCGAATCCTCCCTCTCCGGCGTCCAGCGCGAAGTCGGCCCGGACAACGAACTCTGGTATCGCCGCGAATTCACCCTCCCCGCCGCGTGGCGCGGAAACACCATCCTGCTCCACTTCGGCGCCGTGGACTGGCGCGCCGATGTTTATATCAACAACATCCCCGCCGGCTCCCACACCGGCGGCTACGCGCCCTTCTCGTTTGATATAACAAATTATATAAAAACCGACGCCGCCAACACGCTCGTCGTCCGCGTCTGGGACCCCACCGACGCCTCCGACCACCCCGTCGGCAAACAAGTGCGCAAACCGCAAGGCATCTGGTACACCGCCGTCACCGGCATCTGGCAAACCGTCTGGCTGGAGCCGGTCCCGGAAAATTATATAAAAGACATCCACGCCATCCCCGACATCGACGCCGCCACCCTCGCCGTGACCGTCACCACCGCCGCAGAGCCTGACCTCGCGTCAGCCCCCCTCGTCGAAATCCAACTCCTCGACAACAACGACAAAGTCCTTGCCACCGCCGCCGGCGCCTCCGGCAAACCCCTCACGCTCTCCCTCAAAAACCCCGTCCTCTGGTCTCCCGACAACCCCAAACTCTACGACCTCCGCGTCCGCCTCAAACCCGCCACCGCCACCACCGCCAACGACGAAATCCGCTCCTACGCCGCCTTCCGCAAAATCTCCACCAAACGCGACGCCGCCGGACATCTCCGCCTCCAACTCAACAACAAAGACCTCTTCCAGTTCGGCCCCCTCGACCAAGGCTGGTGGCCCGACGGCTTATACACCGCCCCCACCGACGAAGCCCTCCTGTTTGATATAATAAAAACCAAGGAACTCGGCTTTAACATGATCCGCAAACACGTGAAAGTCGAGCCGCAGCGCTGGTATTACCACTGCGACCGCGAAGGCATCCTCGTCTGGCAGGACATGCCCTCCACCCACAGCTACGGCCTCGGCGCGAAATGGGCGCGCAACGAACTCGGCGGCGGCACGGACACGCTGCGCACCCCGCTCTCCAAGGCCAATTATTATAAAGAATGGGGCGAAATCATGGACCACTGCCAAGGCCACCCGTCAGTCGTCGCCTGGGTGCCGTTCAACGAAGCATGGGGCCAGTTCGACACCGTCAAGGTCTCCGAATGGACGAAGCAACGCGACCCCTCGCGCCCCGTCAACCCCGCCAGCGGCGGCAACATGCGCGACTGCGGCGACATCGTTGACTTCCACCACTACCCGGAGCCGCGCATGTTCTCCGGCTATACCAACCGCGTGCTCGTGCTCGGCGAATACGGCGGCATCGGCCTCCCGCTGCCCGGCCACCTCTGGCAGGAAGGCGGCAAAAACTGGGGTTACAAAGGAGTGAAAAAAGACGCCGCCGAAGTCACCGCGCAATATATAGAATACGCGAAAATGCTAAAAAAACTCATCCCGGAAGGCTGCGCCGCTGCCGTTTATACACAAACCACCGATGTCGAAGTCGAGGTCAACGGCTTCTATACCTACGACCGCAAAGTGCTGAAAGTTGCCCCCGCCGCCATCCGCGCCGCCAACCGGGAAATCATCAACACCCCGCCCGCCGCCAATAAATAACTGAAGCTCCGCCCCCTGCCGCAGCGCAGACTTCCAATTGACGTAGCGCAGGCTTCCAAGCCTGCTTCAGACCGAGCCTCCGGTCCATCAGCAAGTTTAAAAACCTGCGCTACACCAGCAGCGTATAACCTCGGTAAATAACTAAAGTTCCGCGCAGCGCAGAGCCTGCCCCCCGCCTCAATCCGCGCCCGCTCCACAACCCGCCGCAAGGCCAGCCCCCTGCAAAATCCTGCCATCCCATCCCAAAAACAAACCAATAAACTGTCCACAGATTACACAGATTAACGCAGATAAAAAAACAAATTATTAAAAACAATCTGCGTAAATCTGCGTAATCTGTGGACAGTAAAAAAACCAACCACTAAACCAACCATTAAACTAACCATTAAACCAGCCCTTAACTCAACCCAAGCCCCCCTGCCCTAACCTACCCATGAACCACGCCCCCGCCCTCCTCACCCTCGCCGCCACCCTCGCGCTCGCCTTCGCATTATCCGCCGGCGGCACCGCCGCCGCAGCGTCCAGCGCCGCCGCGCCCTCCGTCACGGAGCAGAAACTCGCCAGCAACGTCGCCACGCTCGTCCAGCGCGGCGTCATCCCGGAGGCCGACGCCGCTTGGTGGGTGAA
>JAIRTK010000461.1 GCA_031254955.1 Opitutaceae bacterium | reverse complement strand
CTCACCCACCCCTTTCCACCCCAAAACCCCCCCTCCGGGTGGGGCGCGCCGCCCCGCCCCCCCGCGAGCGGTTCCCACGGCTCGGCGGGACGCCTCGCCCTACCCTTAACGGCTTCCTTAGTGGGATTTTCATTAGGAAAGGGTATCAAACCTCTTCTTATTCGATTGAGTACCGGAGTAGCGCAGGCGCAGCAGCGCCGGCAGAGATGCCTCGCCGAGGCTTCCCTGCCTTGGGCTGATCGCGACGCCCTCAAAGCCGGGCAAATCAAATCGAGTCGATCTTCGAAGCCTTGTGCCAACATCTGGAACCGGCCCCCCCCTTCCCGGCGAAGACGAGCCTGCGCTGCCCCCACCGCCACCTTCTGCCCTCCCGCCTCAAGCTCGCCGACGCCTGATTGACTCCGCCCCATGCCCACGACATGCCCCATCTCCATATCTGCCATGCCAACGGCCCCTGGCTCCCCTGTTGGCTTGTTGGCTCTCCTGCTGGCGCTCCTGTTGGTTTCCCTGTTGGCCTTCCTGACAACGCTTCCTGTTACGCCCCGCCAGTATTTTACCCAAAATTTTCTATTGAACCCCTCCGCCCCGCATGGCGGGATTGTAGCCTTTTCGCATTTCCCATGAACCAACCCTCCTCCGCCAGCCCCTCCACGAAGGTAAAATTTTTCAGCGGCGAAACGCTCCCGCTCGAATTGCACAAAGTGCGCGTCGTCCAGAAACTCCACCTCGTGCCCGTCGAACGCCGCCTCGCCGCCATCCAGCAAGCCGGCTTCAACACCTTCCAACTCGGCACCAAAGACGTGTACCTCGACATGCTCACCGACTCCGGCGTCAACGCCATGAGCGACAACCAGACCGCCGCCATGCACCAGGCCGACGACGCCTACGCCGGCTCGCAAAGCTTCACCCGCCTCCAAGTCGCCGTCGAGGAAGTCTTCGGCAAAAAACACTTCCTCCCCGTCCACCAAGGCCGCGCCGCCGAAAACGTCATCTCCCGCGCCTTCGTGAAACCCGGCAGCATCCTGCCGATGAACTACCACTTCACCACCACCCTCGCGCACATCATGGAAAACGGCGGACGCGTCGTCGAAATCCTCTACCCCGACGCCCTCCAAATCAAAAGCGCCAACCCCTTCAAAGGCAACATGGACCCCCTCCGCCTCGAAGCCCTCATCGCCGAGCACGGCGCGAAAAACATCCCCTTCATCCGCATGGAAGCCTCCACGAACCTCATCGGCGGCCAACCCTTCTCCATCGCCAACCTCCGCGAAGTGCGCAACGTCGCCCAAAAACACGGCATCATGCTCCTGCTCGACGCCAGCCTCATCGGCGAAAACGCCTATTTCGTCAAAAAACGCGAAGACGAATTCAAAAACGCCACCATCGCCGAAATCCTCCGCGCCCTGTGCGACCTCGCCGACCTCGTGTATTTCTCCGCGCGCAAAGTCAGCTCCTCGCGCGGCGGCGGCATCTGCACCAACGACAAAGACCTCTTCGACACGATGAAAAACCTCGTCGTCCTGTATGAAGGCTTCCTCACCTACGGCGGCATCTCCGTGCGCGAAATCGAATCCATGGCCGTCGGCCTGCGCGAAACCGTGGACGAAACCGTCATCTCCCAAAGCCCCTCCTTCATCGAATACCTCGTGGCCGAACTGGAACGCCTCGGCGTGCCCGTCGTCACCCCGGCAGGCGGCCTCGGCTGCCACGTCGACGCCGGCGGCTTCGTCCCCCACATCCCGCAAAAAGAATACCCCGCCGGCGCGCTCGCCGCTGCCTTCTACATCGCCTCCGGCGCGCGCGGCATGGAACGCGGCACCCTCTCCAGCATCCGCGACGTGCACGGCAACGACATCCTCTCCGACATCGAACTGCTCCGCCTCGCCTTCCCCCGCCGCGTCTTCACCCTCTCGCAGACCAAATATGTGGCCGACCGCCTCCACTGGCTCCACCAAAACCGCGGCCTCATCGGCGGCCTGCACTTTGTCGAAGAACCCCCCGTGCTGCGCTTCTTCAACGGACGCCTCGCCGCCAACAGCGACTGGCCGCAAAAACTCGCCGCCAAATTCCGCGAAGACTTCGGCGACAGCCTGTAAAACGGCGACGGAATCAACAGGGACGCCGACAGAGAACCCTGTGGATACTTCTTGCGCCCCCATTCTGTTCATAATCCATCAGCGTCTCAACGGGCGGCTAGACTATTTATTCTATCGCCTTGGAGACGCCAGCTTGGCGCGGAAGCGCCGGTAGGGAGACCTCTCCGAGGCCTCCGCCGAACGGAAAAAAAAGTTTGAAAATTTCACAGGCACCCGCGGCGTTTTCACGGAGGACTCTCCGAGGCCTCCGTGCCGACGCTCCCGCGCCATCCCATCATTTTCAAAGCGACAAAACAAACGGGAAAGGCTCTATATGATAAATATACTAGATCAACTCATGAAAACGCTCTGGGCGTTCCCGCTTGTGGCATGGGCGGCTGCGATTTACTCAGTCATACAAGTAGGCATTGGCTGCTGGACGAATAATAAATGGGGCAGGCTCTGGTCGCAATTTTGGCGAAGCGCGCTCATAACGCTCATTGGAAACATCATAATTTTCATAATCGCCATGATAGTTTTCAACAGCCGTGACAGCAACTGGGGGTATGTTGTCGGAATTTTTTCATGCATCTCGCTGACTCCAATAATATTTGCCATCTCCCTGTGCTTTTTCGGCATCCTGCTGGGTGAAAGAAAAGGGCGGCTTGTGATAGCGCTGTGCGCATCCTTTTTTCTGCCCGTCCTCATGCTCGTCATCTGGCCCGTCCATGCCAGACTCTTGAAGAATGAATGGGAAATATGGGACAGCGCATTGAGGTATGGAGCGCAAGGAAATGACGCGAAATATTATAAAAAACATCTTTCGCATGAAACTTCCATTAGGATGTCAAACTGGTTGCGTAATATGGACGAGTTGAAACGCGCCGGGCATGAAAACATACCCATACCCAGTGATACGCTGGATATTTTGTATCAGCTGGACTTTCGCATTACAGACTGCCCCATGCTTACTGAAGACTTTGCCCGAAAACTTTACAAACAACAGTATCCCCGATGGAAATCCGGTTGGCGGCATGACGAAATCCCGCGTTTCGCGTCAAACGAAAGCCTGCCGCCAGATATTCT
>JAIRTK010000384.1 GCA_031254955.1 Opitutaceae bacterium | reverse complement strand
CTGGAATAGCGATTGACGCATCCACAGTGACCGTCAGCGGAAGTTTCATTCTCACGACTGTCGTGTATGTGGCGGACACGTTGCGGAATGTGGTTTATACGCAAACCGATCGCCTGCCTTATGCGGAAAACATGCAGTATATTCTTGCCGGCGCGTTAAACGTTAGCGGAACCGTGAGCGGAACGTCTTGGTTGAGCGCGAGGTTCAACCAGCCCAAGGGTGTGATTTTCAACGGAGGAAGAACCTCTAGCATCGGCACCA
Source organism: Opitutaceae bacterium (assembly GCA_031254955.1). GTDB lineage: Bacteria > Verrucomicrobiota > Verrucomicrobiia > Opitutales > Opitutaceae > Termitidicoccus. Next base: position 3,775 of record JAIRTK010000384.1, on the reverse strand, counting down.
TGGTCGCCGACAGCGAAAATCACACCTTGCGGACCGGCACATACCTTGATCGCACCACGTCGGATTTCGCCCACTATGCCGGCAAGCCCGGGGAGAGCGGACACGTGGACGGACTGCTTTCCAGTGGTTTGGTGCGGTTGAACAGGCCGGGGTATATCATACAAGGCGGTTCCAACCGGGTGTTTTTCACGGACGAGATTCACTCCACCGTGAGAATGCTCACCGTGGACGGGGCCAACAGCCGGGTGGAAACCATCGCCGGCGTTCCCGGCGCGCGCGGTCTGCGCGATGGCTCTGGCGCAAACGCCCTGTTTGACGAACCGACCGATTTGGTCTGGATCGCAAGCGGCGCTGGCGCGGGCACGACCGGTACGCTCTTCGTGGCTGATACTGGCAACGGGGTGTTGCGCGGCATAACCATCACCGCAAACGGCGGGAACACGCAGGCCACCGTCGGCACGGTGCCGCTGGTGAATGGCACCGTGAGCGGTACGACCTCGGGCACGGGCAGCGGCACCAACTCCGGCATCGGCGGCGGAAACAATAGCGGCGGCAACAATGGTGGCGGCAACAACGTCGGAAATAACAATGCCTCCGACGGTGGAGGCGGTGGAGCACCGAGCCTCTGGTTTGCCGCCGCCCTGTTTGTGCTGCCGGCCATCCGGCATCTGCTCCGGCGTTTGCCGTGACGGCATCCACCGCACCGGCCCCGCGTGACATCAGTTACTGACTGAGGTTACGCGCCGCCGTCGTAGCGCAGACTTCCGAGTCTGCTCTGCCCGCCAAGCGGCCTAAGCAAGTTTGGAAACCTGCGCTACGCCCCGCCGCCCCAGCCCCACGGCCCACCCTTGCTTCAGACCGTGAGCCACCCCTCTCTCTCCCGCACACCCCCACACACACTATCGCCATTTGAGCCACCCCCCATCGCCATTTAGGCCCCCCTCATTGCCGCTTGGGCCGACTCAAACATAAAAATTTCGCGCCTTTTCGCGCCTTTCGCGGTTAAAAAAAGTTCATTGTTTATCACGAAAGCACGGAAAAGCTGAATCGTTGAAAAAACAGAAAACAAAATTCCCCGTGTTACCGCACTTTCGCGCTTCCATGATACATTCCAATCAACGAGGTTACGCGGCGGCAGCAGAAGGTGGGGACGGCTTGCCGAGCCGTCCGCGGCGGTCTCGCCGAGACCGCCCTGCCCAAAATCCGCCGCCCCGCGTAACCTCGGTTAATCACCGGGATTACGCGCACCGCAGGCAGAGGCGTCGCAAGCGACGCCTCGCCCCCTCCCCCCTCCCTCCTCTCCCCGGTTTGCATAACATCAACTCAAATAATCCATGTTTACCTCTGCCGAACTCGCCCGCTACCAGCGGCACCTCTCACTCGCCGGCTTCGGCCCGGAGGCGCAGGCCGCGCTCAAGCGCTCCCGCGTGCTCGTGATCGGCGCCGGCGGCCTCGGCTGCCCGGCCTTGCTCTACCTCGCCGCCGCCGGCATCGGACGCCTCACGATCCTTGACGACGACACCGTCGAGACCCCCAACCTCCAGCGCCAAGTGCTGTTCACCACCGACGACACCGGCCAGCCCAAGGCCGAAGCCGCCGCGCGCCGCCTGCGCGCGCTCAATCCGCTGATCGAAATCGTCCCGCTCACCGCCCGCCTCACGCGCGCCAACGCCCTCGAACTCATCCGCGCGCACGACGTGGTGACGGACGGCTCCGACAACTTCGCCACCCGCTATCTGGTCAATGACGCCTGCGTGCTCGCCGACCGCCCGCTCGTCTATGGCGCGATCCAAACCTTTGAAGGCCAGGCCAGCGTCTTCAATTTCAACGGCGGGCCAACCTACCGCTGCCTCTTCCCCGAGCCGCCCGCTCCCGACGCCATGCCGAACTGCTCCGAAGCGGGCGTCCTCGGCGTGCTGCCGGGATTGATCGGCACGATTCAGGCGACCGAGACGATAAAAATCCTCTCCGGCGCCGGCGAACCGCTCTCCGGCCGCCTGCTTTTGTGGGATTCCCTCGCGATGAGCTCGCGCATTCTGCGTTTCGCCGCCGACCCGGCCAGCCGCGCGATCACCGAACTCCCACCCGAAGGCTACGGCGAAACCTGCGCCCCCCCCGCAACCGCGACCAACCCCGACGAACTCGACGCCGCCGAACTCCGCGCCCTGCTCGCCGCCAGCGCGCAACTCATCGACGTGCGTGAAGACTGGGAGCGCGCCCTCGGCGCCATCCAGCCCTCGGTGCACGCGCCGCTCGGCACGCTCGGCTCCGACGCCGCCCGGACCGCGCTCGCTTCGCTCGACCCGGCCCGCCCCACGGTGGTTTACTGCGCCGCCGGCACCCGCGGCCTCAAAGCGCTGCCCCTCCTGCGCGCCCGCCACGGTTTCACCTCCGTGCGCAGCCTGCGCGGCGGCCTCAAGGCATACCATGCCCACGTGCATTCAAACGCATAACCGATGTCATACCCTGTCCGCCCCCGCTTTGGACTTGAGCGGCCCCTGTCCTTTTGAACCACCCAACGCAACCAACCCAAGGCAAGGAGGCCTCTCCGAGGCCTCCGCGAGAACGCTTCGATTTTCCCATGAAATTCCAGACATCCGGCCCGGCCCGGCGGAGGCATTGGAGAGGCCTCCCTGCCGCCTCCGGCCCTTGCTTTAAGTGCCTTGAATTTTGTGCTTGTAGAAATTATGGTCAGGAAAATCTGGCGGGAGCGAGTCGGAGCCTTTGCAAAAATCGTCTTGGTTTTGGGCTTCGTGTTTTCCGTTCTGCTCACGCTCGCCCCCGCCGTCATATACGCCGCGCTTCTCGTGATGCGTTTATTGTTTCGGTGAGAGGTCGCGCCAATGATCATTAGGATGTGTCTTCAAAATAAAAATCCCCGCTCCAAGGGGCTGGGTATTGAAATTCACTGCAACGGATTCCATTGCAGAAGAAAAAACAAACGCAGCAAGCTGCGGAGTATTAAGCCCGAAGATAAAATAAAATGAACAAATAATCCGTTGACATGTAATAAGATGAAGCATGGTCGATTGCCAATCGACTGCATGTGGCAGACACGCCTTGGGAGCACCTAAAAAAATTAATCTAATGAGAGCCGGCAAAAGAATGATACCGGGTTTGAAAAGCGACGCGGACGGACGCCGAAGGATGACCGGGTGATGTTCGAGGGCATGTATGATATACTCAGGAGCGCAGTGGCGTGGCGCGACCTGCCCAAGGAGTTCGGGCCGTGGAAGTCGGTTTATACGCGCTTTCGCAGAGGGAGCGAAAGCGGGTTGTGGAGCCGCATTCTGACGGAATGGGCGAAGTCGCCATTGGGCCAGTGCCGAAGCTTGGACTGCTCTCATGTGAAGGTGCATCGCGACGGAGCCAATCCCGCCGGGGCCAGGCCGGGCAAGGCAGGGGCAGGACCCAAGGTGGACTCAACACCAAGATCGCCGCCGTGGTTGACGCGCTGAGCCGGGTGGTGGACCTGCATGTTGCGCCGGGCAACCGCGCGGATGGGGATGCCTGCGAGGTGCTTTTTGACCCTCTGCGCAGGCGCTGAGTGCTCGCCGACAAGGCTTTCGCTTACGACGCCTTGCGACTCAAGCTAGCCTAGGCTGGCTGCCGCGTGTGCATCCCGCCAAAATCAAATCGGAAGGTTCAATATTATTAGGGCGGTTTGAAAAATTAACCGCTTGACATACAATATAATATGTTGAAAATAAATATCGTTATGAAACAACAAACCACTTGGCAGCTAGGATTTTTTGACCAGAGCGAGCGTCTCAAA
>JAIRTK010000267.1 GCA_031254955.1 Opitutaceae bacterium | reverse complement strand
GAAAGAGAAAGAATAAAGAGGAAAGAAATCGGACGAAAGGCGGGATGGCGCCCTCCTTCCGACCGCGGGCTGTTTGACCCGCTCCCCGGCCTTGCTTCTGTGCGGACGAGCCGCCACGCTCGGCCTTTGCCATGATCCAGTCCTTCATCTTCAGCGACGGCCGGCTCGTAGGGAGCAACCTCGAAACCGAGGCGCTCCGCCTCGTCCGCGCCGACAAAGGACTCGTCCTCTGGGTCGATCTCCACGATCCCACTGACGACGAAATCAAGGCCGTCCTCGAAAACGTCTTCCAATTCCACCCCCTCGAAATCGAGGACTGCGCCACGCCCAGCTCGCTGCCGAAAGTCGAGGACTACGACGACCACCTCTTCATCGTCGCGCACGGCGTGGACTCCACCCGCACCGAACGCTTCAACACCACCGAAATCAACCTCTTCCTCGGCAAGGATTTTGTCGTCTCCTTCCATCGCGCCGCCTCGCGCTCCATCCAGTCCGCCATCGAACGCTGCACCCGCCCCGGCGGCGCCGGCAACGCCCGCGGCCCCGACCGCATCGCCCACCTGATCCTCGACTCGCTCGTGGACCATTTCAAACCCGTCACCGACGAACTCCGCACCGAACTCGACGAGATCGAAGACGAAGTGCTTGAACGCGACCCCGAAAACGAACTCGTCTCCCGGCTCCTCGAAGTCCGCTCCGAAATCAACCTCCTCCGCCAGATCATCCGCCCCCTCCGCGATGTCGTGAACCGCCTGGCCCACGGCGACAACAAAAACATCCGCACCATCATGCTGCCCTACTTCCGCGACCTGCGCGACAACCTCATCCGCGTGGACGAAACCGCGACCAATTACGCCGACCAACTCCTCATCTCCTTCGACCTCTACCTCAGCAAATCCGACTTCCAAGCCAACGAAGGCATCAAAGCCCTCACCGCCCTCACCGCCCTCTCCCTGCCCGCCACGCTCATCGGCACCTGGTATGGCATGAACTTCGACCACATGCCCGAGCTGCACTCCCCGCTCGGCTACCCCATCGCCGCCGCCGTCACCATCGCCCTCACCGCCGCCATCTGGTTCTGGTGCAAACGCCGCCGCTGGATCTGAAAATCCAAATCCAAAAATCCAAAAAAATCCCTCCTCCTCCCTCCCCCCACACACATCCCAAAAAACAAACAACCCATCCCCAAAACACCGGCGCGGCGCCATCCACACTTCAACCTAAACGCTCAACTCCAACCAACGACAAAGCCCCTCCGCCACCCCAGCCCCCTCCCGCCCCTCCCGCCCCGCCGCCACCTCCCGCCACCTCCCGTCACCTCCCGCCACCTCCCGCCATGATCTCCACCCTCGTCTATCGCGACAACCGCCTCTCCGCGCAAAATCCCGCGGTCGGGACGCTTGGCGCCCTGCGCGACGAGCCGGGCGTCATGCTCTGGGTCGATCTCATCGCGCCCTCCACCGAGGAAATCCAACAAGTCCTCGGCAACGCCTTCCAATTCCACCCGCTCGCCATCGAAGACTGCGTGAGCGACGCGCCTTTCCCGAAAATCGAACCCTACGGCAGCTACGTCCACCTCGTCATGCACGCCGTCGATTACACCCAAGTCGATGCATTCATGACCATCGAGCTGGATTTCTTTCTCGGCAAAAACTTTCTCGTCACCGTCCACCGCCAGCCCCTGCGCATCACCGAGACCACCCGCGAACGCCTCCTGCGCACGCCCGGCCTCGTCGTGCGCGGCTCCGACCGCTTCGCGCATACCATCCTCGACCTCATGGTCGAAGGCTACAAACCCGCGCTCGAATTTCTCCGCGGCCAAATCGAAGAAATCGCCGAGCACGTCTTCCAGCACGGCTCCGCCGACGAGCTTTTCCCGGCCATCGTCGCCGTGCGCAAACAACTCGCCCAACTTCGCCAGATCGTGCGCCCGCAACGCGTCGTGATCTCCGATCTGGCCCAAGGCAAAAGCAAGCTCATCCGCAAAGTCATCCTGCCCTATCTGCGCGACCTGGAGGAAGAACTCGGCCGCATCGAGGCGCAAGCCGCGTCGTGGGCCGACCAGCTCATCCTCACCTTCCGCCTTTTCATCAACAAATCCAGCCACGAAGCCAACGCCGGCATCCGCGTGATGACCGCCATCACCGCGCTGACGATTCCCTCGCTGCTCATCGGCGGCTGGCTGGGCATGAACTTCGACGCCATGCCCGAGTTTGGCATACCCTACGGTTATCCGATCACCTTTGCGCTCACCCTGGCCGGCACCGGCGCCATCCTGCTCTTCATGCGCCGGAAAAAATGGCTGTGAACGCCCCCGTCCGGACGGCACCCGTCGCGGCATGAATAAAGTCCCCGAATGTGGATAATTTCGAGATATAGTGAATGCCGAAAAAACATGCCTGTTTTACCGCCCACGAATTACGCGTCTTGGTCGCGGCACCGGCGGCGGCCTTGGCGGCGTCGTGCACCGGCGGCTTTTTTTCCGGGGCGGTGCGCTTGAGGCCGCGCAGAAGCTCGGCGGTGCCGGAGAAATCGTTTTCGAGGCGGTTTCTCCAGGCGTCCTTCTGCGCCTCGGGTATCACGTCGGCGTTGGCGTCGAGTTCGCGGGTGACGCTTTCGGCGAGCAGGGCGCCGTGTTTTTTCTCCAGCTCGGTGAGCCGGTTTTGCAGAGGCGCGGTCTGGGCCGCGCCTTGCGTGAGGGCCTTGATGGCCTGGATGATGGCGGCCTCGTCGGCGGTCTCTGGGAGACCGAGCGCGAGGGCGATGGCTTGCAGGTTCATGATGTCTTTGTGTTGTTTGTTGCTGGGCTGAGGATCGCTTTCGCGGTTCCAAAAGGGAGTGAGGCCCTGGAGATTGGGCTTGTTGGTCAGGCCCGCGTCGCGCAGGCGCAGGGGGCGGTAGATGCCGGGGGCGACCTGCTCGCAGTCCGACGGGCGCCAGGCGGGGGAGATGGAGCGGTAGCGGTGGTTGAGGATGGCGGCGCGGCCCGCGTCGCTCCAGTCGGCTTGAAACCAGATGCCGTCGGCGCGGTTTTCCATCGCGGTGATCCAGCCGGCGGCCTCGCTGCTTTTGCCGGGGTCGTGCGAGAAGTGGTCGAAGTCCACGAGCACGCGGAAGGCGGGGTCGGCGCCGAGGCGGTTGCGGAAGTCGACGACGATGGCCGCGCAGCCTTTTTCATCGAGGCGCTGGACGATGCGGCGGAAGCCCTCGCGCGTCTTGAGGCTGAGGGGATGGTCGCCGTTCTTGACGAGGTGGAACCACCCGTCGGCGGGCAGCTCGCCGGCGCGGTTGAGCAGGGGCGTGAGGTGGGTCGGGAGG
>JAIRTK010000229.1 GCA_031254955.1 Opitutaceae bacterium | reverse complement strand
GACGGCGCGGCCACCGTCATCGAAGGCGATTCTGCGGATGGCGGCGTTGCCGGTGTCGGCGACGTATAGGTCGCCGTTGGCGGCGATGGCAATGTCCAGGGGCGAGTCAAGCAAGGCCGCCGTGCCGGTGCCATCCCGATAACCGGAGACGCCCGCGCCTCCATAGGTCTCCACTCGCCCGGCAAGGGTCCGGACGGTGCCGCTGGTGAGTTCGCGGATGAGGGAGTTTCCCGTGTCGGCAATGTAGAGACTGCCGTCGCGCGCGCCGCTGCAAAGCACGCCATCGACCGCGAGGCCGCCGGGGGAGCGGAAGCGGGCGTTGGAGGCCGGGCCGTCGGTGTTGCCCGCCGTGCCGGAAACCCCGGCGAGCAGCGTGACTTCGCGCGTGCCGGGCGCGATGGCGCGGACCGTGTGACGCCTGCTGTCGGCCACGTAGAGCCAGCCGGCGGCGTCCACGGCGATTCCGGCGGGGGCGCTGAAACCCGCACTCGCACCGGCAATCACGGAGACGGTCCCGTCAGGCGCGATCATGCGGATGCGGTTGTCAGCCGCGTCGGCGACATAGGTGTTGCCATCGTTGTCGATGGCGACGGCCCTCGGACTGGCGAAACCGGCGGAGGCGCCGGCCAGGGTGGTGACGATGCCGTCGGCGGTGACGCGCCGGATGGATTTGTTTGCCGTATCGACAACATGGATACCGCCGTCGCGCGGGTTGATCTTGACGCCTTGCGGGCGGTCGAAACGCGCGCCGGTGCCGGTGCCGTCGCCAGTCCCTGCTTGGTCCGAAAGCCCGGCCAGGATGGAAACCTCGTTGTGACGGGCTGAGATTTTTTGAATCGTGTGCGCGACGGCGTCGGCCACATAAACGGCGCCCGACGCATCGAGGACCAGCCCGGCGGGATAAGGAAATGCGTCGGGCGCGACCGTGAGCGTGGCGGCGGCACTGATGGCCGGCTCCCCGAAGCCGTTGCTGGCGATGTAGCGATACTGCCAGCCGTTCATGCTGAAGACAGGGTTGGCAATGGTCAGCACGGCGGTGGTCATGCCGCTGTGCCGGGTGTCGTCGTCGGTGTCGGCGGCGGTGAGGTTTTGCCAGGCGCCGCCGGGCTTGAGCACCTGCCACTGGTAAGCCGGGGCGGGATTGCCTTGGGCGGAGGCGGTCATCGTGACAACGCCCGCATGATGCCCTTCGGTCATGACGGCATTCGCCGGGGCGACCGGATTGGCGGGGGCGCCGGCGAGCGTGATGGAGAGGGTTCTGTTCGCGAATACGTGGGTGACGGGCATATCCGCGCGCACCTCAAAATCGGCGGTGGTGAGGTTATAGCCGCCCGTGATGGATATGACTTTGGTGCCGGCAGGCATGGCGGCGGTGACGCCGGTCAGGTTGATTTTTATGAGCGCGTCCGCTCCGTTTTTCGTGATCGCCTTGATGGTGAGCGGTGCGCTGGCCGGCACGGTGGCGCCGAAGGCAATATCGAGATGGAGCGATGCCTGGAAGACGAGAGTGTGGTCAAGGGTCAGCGCGGAATCGGCCGCGATGGACAGCTCGCTCTCCACGGGCAGCGTGAGGGGAACGGCGAGCGTGTGGCGGCCCTGATGCACGGCAAGCGCGGGCCGCCCGGAGGCGGCCTTCAGCGTGAGCGCGCCGGTGTCGTAGGTGGCGGCGCCATCAGAGCTTTTGAGCGAGCCTTGGGCGATGGTGTAGGCATGAGGACTGCGGAAATGGAGCGCGCCCAAGGTGTATGGCTGTGCCAGTGTGACGGTCGCGGCGGCGGTTATCGACGTGCCAAAAGTGGCCGCCTCCAGCTCGGTGTCGGGGCGGTTCCAGTAATACCAGTTGCGCGGATCATACCAATCGCCGCCGGCGGCGGCCGTCCAGTTGCGCGAACCGGAAGATGGCTGGGAAATCACAAGCGGCTCCGTGTCCGATCCGGTGAAAACCACTCCCGCGGGGAGAACGGAAATCCGCCCGAAATAATTGCCGTGCGCATCGAAGGACTTGATGATTCCACCGCTGCTTTCACGGATATATACGGTGCCATCGGCGGCCTGAGCGAGGCCGTCGGGTGTGCTGGCGAAGGCATGCCCGATGGCAAAATTCCCCAGCGGCGCGTCTTCGTAATGCGTGGTTTCGTAGCGGTTGACGGTGCCGCCCTCGATTTTCAAATAATGCGCGGGAGCGATGGCGCGAAAATTTTCGAGCCGGTGAAAAGTAAGCAGGTTGGAATCGTGGCCGCGCGGCGGTTTATATTGATCGGCGGCAGTTTTAAACGCGGTGCGCGAGGCGATGGCCAGGTCGTTCCCATCGACGATGAAAGTAAAATACTGCCAGCCGGCGTGCTCGGCGTCGCGGGCATGAATGAATATCTTCTCGACATCCCAATGATACAAATCCCCGGAAGAAATCAGCGTGGCGGTGTTGCGGATAAGCTCATGCTTCACCCGCTGGCTGTTGGGATCGATCACATCCTTGTCGGCATGGAGGACGGTGTTGGTGAGCGCGTAATACCGGCCGGAAACCGAATCGTAAGTGGCGCCGAATTTTTTCTGGGTCCCCGTGAGCGGCGCGAAATCCTTCGCCGGGTCGAAGCTCATCGTTTTGCCGTCGGCGCTGATATGAAACAGCGCGATATGCGGAACCGCGTCGGGCGAAGTGAACTGGATTTTGGGCATGACCGTGACGCCATGCGCCGGCGTGGCGACGATTTGCGCCTCCGACCACACTCCCGCCGCGCCCCCGAAATACAAAGAAACCGGCGCAGGCCATTTGGCTATCGCCGCCTCGGTCTTCGCCGCCGTCGGAGCGCTGCGCGTCCACGACGACGCCTTCATCAAATCCGAGGAAAGCGCCGCCGAATACGCCCGGTCCGCGCCGAGGGAAATCCAGACGCGGTTATTATATAGTTGCGGCGTCTTCGTCGTGCCCGTGTTGCCAGAAATGAGTATCCCGTTGTTCGCGTCCGTGGGCGTGCTCCATGTCGCGCCGTTGTCGGTGGATTTCAGGATGGAGACATTAAAATTGCCATCCCTGTTGGGAGAGAGGCTGCCGATGAGATAAAGAGTGTTGTCATGGACAAAAAACGAGCCGCGCTGGAACCCGTCGAGCTGCTTCATGAGCGCCCATGTCTTCCCGTTGTCGGTGGAGCGGAAAATCTTCGACACCAGCGTGCCGTCGGTTATGTCGCCGCCGAACAGACTGTGAGCCATGACATAGTAGCCGTTGGGCAGCTTCTCGATCGCGGGGTCGGCGACGTAGATTTCCTGCCCGCTCCGTTTTATCTTTATGCCTCCGACATAAACAATATCGGGCGATGGCGAGTGGCTCACCTGCACGCCCGCGCCGGTCGGGTCGGCTGCGGCGAGGCGGCCAAACAACGAGAATAATATAAAAACAGGCAAAACGGCGCTTCGCCTTATGGGG
>JAIRTK010000176.1 GCA_031254955.1 Opitutaceae bacterium | reverse complement strand
GAGTTGTCCACGATGATGCGCTGGAGCTCGGCGGCAGGCTCGGAGCCTTGGTTGAGGCGGAACCAAATCATGCCGTCACGCGACAGCGGTTTGCCGTCCGCACCGTAGAAATCGGCCAGTCCGACCACCACGAGGTTTTTCTTCGCGCCCTCGGCGGCAGACAAGGTCGTGTCCTTCTCGCGCCTCACGGGCGCGCCGGTGGCGCCGCGCAGGCTGTGATAAAGATAGAGCGCCCAGTCCACCTCCAGCGCGGGCGCCTCCTCTCCAAAAACCGAACTGGCAAACGCGGACAAATCAAGCTGGTCGAGCATCGTCACGCCGCCTTCGTAGCGGACGTTTCTGAGCACGGGGTGCTCGAGATCGAGCTGCGGCTTGGCGACATGGCGCGCGAAGGCGCCTCCCTGCCAAACCCAGGGGCATTCACCGATGTTACGCGGAGGCTGCTCTCTGAACCACCAAACGAGGCAACCCCCGGTAGGGAGGCATCTCCGAGGCCTCCGCGAGAGCGTTCCGATTTCCCCATAACAGCTCCAACCGCCAACCCCCGGAGAGGCCTCCCTACCGGCGCTGCCGCGCCTGCACGACGCCGGCACGCGTAACCTCCCTTTCCAAACTCGTTCGGAAAGGGCATTAATTTTGGCTCCGGACTAAAAGAAAAGAGATTAACGAGGAGAAAAGAGAGAACGCAGATGAAGAAGCAAGAGAGTGAGTAATGTTTACGGTAATGTCATTCGCATTCCTTGAGATGGAGGGGGACGGAAGATTGGGGCAGGCCGTTGAACTTGGCCAGGCGGCGTTTGACAAAGCTCCAGAATGCCTCGATGCCGTTGCTGTGGGCATGGCCCTTGGCCAAGGCGACGGATGGGGTGATGCGGATAGGCTTGTCATAGCCGACGGAGACAAGGTCGTAGCAGTCCCGCCAGCCGTCGCCGTGGACGATGCCCCGGAGATCGGTTTTGCCTTGGATGATGGGCAGCAGGCTGGCCGCGGAGCAATCAGGCACGATCCCGGTGTAAACGGCCGCCCTCCCGCCCGAAGCGACCGAAGACGGGCTGGCGCAGAGTTTCCCGGTCTCGCTTGCGCGGACCGGGAAAGAATTCCGGGCGAAGCGAGAAGCCTTCTAAGAAACTCCTTCCAAGCGGGCTTTATCAGGGGCACCACTGGCGCGTCGGTGTTCAGCTTGCCTCCCGGCAGGAGGCGCTCACCTCTCTTACACTCCGTCCTCCCCCCTCCCAAGTTTCTTTCCGTCTTCCCCCGGCGCATCGCGCTGGGTCTCGCGCTATCAAGATAAAGAGGAAAGAAGAAAGATGGCGCTGACACGACTTTGCGTTGCACCCGATAAAGGGAGCGGGCGGGCATGGAAACAAGCATTGCATCGAGGGAGAAGGTAATGTTGGAAATGGAGACACCTGTTTGGCTTAACTAATTATGAACCCCTTGCGACCGGCCTTTTTTTTCGGATTGGTGAGCGTGTCATGTTGTGTCTCGCTGCTTGTGAAAGCAAACGGTCCGTTGCGCCTTGTGTGTGAAGTGGACGGGCGCGCGTTGGCACCCGTGAAAGTTGAATACGGGAAAGTCATGCTGTCCGACGGCGACAGGCGGATCGCCGCCCCGAAGGATGCGAAGTGGCGGCTGGAGGGCGGGCTGCGCGAGAACGCGGCGCTGCTGGATGTGTCGCCCAATTACAGCATTCATCGGGTCGTTCGTCACAATGAGGAACCGGCGGACCGGCCGCCCATGCGGGCAAGCTGCGGGACAGGACATCGTTTGACCAGCAGGGTGCCGGACTTGCCGGCGGAAAGCGTGTTTTTGCGTTCATGGCCCGAGGGGACGCCCGTGGAGTCGCTGGTCGTGATGGTTTGGATGACGGGAGAAACGGCCGCGCGGGTGGAAACCCGCGTGATTCCACCGACCGACCACAACGAATTTTCCACCGGGGTATTATGGGAAATGGATGAAAAGGAGGCGGCGGACGGACGGGCGGTCATGCTGCTGTGGCGCGATGGAAAGTTCATCGAGCCCGCCCCGTGGGCGGGCGACAGCCCCGCGCAGCGGGCGGCGGTCGAGGCCGTGCTGTTTGATGACGAGGCGAAATTGCGCGGCTTGATCGCAGCCGGGCTGGATGTGACGAAGGCCAGACATCAAAGGGGCATGACCCTGCTCCATCTGGCGGCGGAGGCGGGCTCGGTCAGGACGCTCGATGCGCTGGTGCGCGCGTCGCCCCGGTTGATCAAAATGGGAGCCGAGGGGTCCGGCGGCGCCAAGAACATCACCGCCTTGCATTGGGCGGCGCCGAAGGGGCGACTGGCGGCGGTGCGGCGGTTGATCGCGGCAAAGGCCGACGTGAACGCGGAAGTGGCTTTGCGGAATCCGCAGGGTTGGAACTCGGCAATCACCGCGGCGGTGCAATCGGGACATATCGACGTGGTGGCCGCCTTGCTGGAGGCGGGGGCGAAAACACGGGGCGGGTGGCGCGACGGGCCGACCGTGCTTGACGACGCCATCCTGAACGGCGATTGCGCGATGGCGGATCTCGTGTTGAGGGAGCGGCGGGGGGATCAAAAATTGCTCAGGGGCGTCGAACACGGGGATTCTCTGCGAATCCAGTTGAGAACACGGCGGGCGCCGATGATCGAATGGCTGCTCCGGCACGGAATCAAAATTCGCAGGGATGATGTGACAGGGCGAATGCTCACCGGCAGTCGCAGCGTTTCCAGACTGCCCGAGATCGTCCCCTCCTCCAAAACCGCGGGACGGACGTATTCGACGGGGCGGACGTATTCGGCGGCAACCTACAAGACGGACGAGAAGCAGGGCGTGTGGCGCGGCATCCTTGAAAACGCGGCCCGGCCTGATGACGAGGCGCTGGCGGGGCTTTTGTTTGAGGCATGCAGCGACCTCATGGAGGCGGACATTCCTGATCCGCCCATGAGAACCAACGCCCGGAGGACGCAGGTGCGCCTGCTGCTGGAGGCGGCGCGGACGGGTTACGTGCACCTCATCCGGAAATTTCTCGATGCCGGCGTGCTGGTCAGCGAGCGCGACACGGATGGATATACCTGCCTGCACTATGCAGGGGGCGAGGATCAATTGGATGCAGTGTTGTTGCTGCTCGAACGCGGGGCGACGCTGAACATGGTGAATAACAACGGTGTGACGCCGCTGGAGTGGGCGCTCCAGCATGGTTCCGCGAAAGTCGCGCGCGAGTTCGCCAAACGGGGAGCGAGGATTAATTTGGGGTTGAAGCAAGCGGAGGGCTTCCTTGCGGATGCGATCAGGCTGGACATTCCCGAACTCATGCTTGCGGCCCGCGCGTCAGGCTTTCCCGCCTCGGGAAAATTATTCGACGTGTGGACGTTTGGGCAGACCGCGCGTTTTTTCGACGCGAGCGAGTGTCTGAAGGCGCTCGAAGGACTGTCGGAGGAAAAAACGGCGGAAGGCGCCGGACTGACGCGCATCGCCAAGCCCGACGAACTCGACGCGCCGGTTTATGTCGTGAAAGAGGGAAAAACCAACGATCCGCGCAATTTTTATGCGGCGCGGCCCGAGATGACCGTGATGGTCACGGCGCTTGCCGAGCCTGGCGGCGGAGCGCGGCTGTGCACGGTCAAGGATGCGGGCGTTCCCCGTGATATGCGGGTGGCCGCCATCAATGCGGTGCGGACGAGCCGGATGTCGATCCCGAAGGCGGATGGAGACTATGTCGGAGTGACGGTGAAGATTCCCGTCCTGTTTGAAAAGGGCGAGGATGACATGGAGCCACGGGTGGTTGCACAAATGGGGGTGCGGCCCCAAATCGATTATCAACCGGGGCCGGAGTATCCGTTTTCCGCGTGGCGAAATGGCGAGAAAGGGGTGGCTTGGCTGCGGTTCACCGTCACCGAGAATGGTTCCGTCGAAAACGTGGACACCGTGCGTGCGACCGACCGGGCATTTGCCGAGGCCGCATGCCGGGCCGTGGTGAATTGGAAATTCGCGCCGGGTTTGCTTGATGGAAAGCCCGCGCGAACGACGATGGCCATTCCGATTGTCTTTGGTCCGCGCTGATGGCGGGCCGGTGAAACACGGTTTTCCGGGACAGCCGTGCGATTGCCTTTCCCGGCGCGCGGTGGTCGAGTAGCCGGATGTCCGCGTCACTTCATGCCTCCGTCGTCCGTCCGAAATGGCTCACCGCGCTCAGCTATGGCGCGATGATGAGCCTCGCCATCGGGTTGAATTTGCTGCCGGTGTTTCTCACGACGTTGAGCGCGCGGTTCGGCGGCGAGGCAGGGCTGTCCAACGAGCAACTCGGGCGGCTGGGCGCGGCGGCATTCGCGGGACTGGTCATCGGGATTCTGATCACGGGGCCGCTGGCGGATCGCCGGGGGGCGAAGTTGTTTGCAGTGGGCGGAAACGTGGTCATGGCGGCGAGCCTGGTCGGGTTGGCGTGGTGTCCGACC
>JAIRTK010000124.1 GCA_031254955.1 Opitutaceae bacterium | reverse complement strand
ACTTGCAGCCGCCTCCGGCTGCGCTCGTCGTGCGGCTGCCGCCAGGCTCGCTCCAGTTCCGCCAGCCGTTCGGCTCCAAATCGGGGGAGAGGTCTCATGCCCCTTTCCTTGGCTGGCAGACGCGCAATCGCAAGACATAAAGTGCCGATTTTATTCATAAATGGTATTATACCCATTCCCAATGAAAATGACTCTTTTGCAGGGGCGTCGCTTGCGACGCCCGGCTTGATAGCCGTGCACCAGCAAAGGCCGTGCACCAGCAACGGGCTTCGCAAGCGAAGCCCCTACATGGCTCTGCTTTTAAAGTGTCCTGTTCACTGGTATAGGGTATCATACCCTTTCCCAAGGAGAAATAGCTTGTGGCGGGCAGGGTGGTTTCGCCGTTCCGGGCGGAGCGAGAAACCTGACAACCGGCGCGGGATTCCTCGGCAAACGTCGGCGGTCTCGGCGAGACCACCCTGCCCTGATGCCCTACCCTAAAGACGGCTAGAGCTTTTCCCGTTTATTTTGTCGCATGGGAGATGATGGGATGGCGCGGGAGCGCCGGTAGGGTGGCCTCTCCAAGGCCTCCGCCGGGCGGAGAAAAGAGTTTGGCATTTTATAGGCTCCCGCGGCGTTTTCACGGAGGCCTCGGAGAGGCCTCCCTACCGGCGCTCCCGCGCCTAATTGCCATTTTCCATGCTACAGAATAAACAGGAAAAACTCTAAAGTTGGAATCTGATTGGGAAAGGGTATCACTATTCACCACTCGCCACTCACCCCTCACCCTCATGCTCTCCGTGTCTCTGCGTGAGAACAATCCTCTCTCCGGCCTCCGCGTCTCCGTGGTTTATTTCCTCTTTCAGAGCGGCGGCGGGGCTGACGCCGCTCCGATGCCGCCGCTCGCAATCGCATCAGGGATTATCGCGCGCGCTTTTTCCGCAGGGCGAGCAGGGCGGCAAGCAGCACCAAACCGGGCAGCGTGGCCATGCCGCCGCCACCGCCGGTTCCTCCGTCGCCGCCGCTTCCCCCGGTGGTGCCGCCGTTGTTATTATTGCCGCTGGTGGTGGTGTCGGCGGCTTGCTCAATGGTCACGGAGAGGGGGCTGTTTTCGGCATTGGCCGTGGTGATCACGAGCGTGACCGAGCGGCGCGCGCCGCCGGCGGAGTTGGCGTCGCAAGCCACGGTGAGCGTGCCGTCGCCGGTGCCGCTCGCGCCGGAGATGATGCGCGCCCAGTCGGCGCCGGGGGAGAGCGCCGCCGTCCACGGTATCGCGCCGGAGCCGGTGTTGGTGATGGTGAAGGTGAGCGTGTCCGCCGTGGTGGCGATGGTTTGCGGCGCGGCGGGCGCGACCACAAGCGCGGCGGACGGGTTGACGACGATGCGCAGGCCGATGTCGGCGCTGATGGCGACAGGGGCGGCGGCGTCGCGGGCGGCGGAGCGGGCTTCGCTCGCGTCGAGGCTCCAGCTTCCGCCGCGCAGCACGCGTTCGGTGCCGGAGATCGCGCCTTTGGGGTCGAGCGCCGGTGTCACGGCCAGCGCGCCGTGCCAGTCGAGGCAAAATTCCTGCACGTTGCCATGCGTGTCGTGGAGGCCCCAAGCGTTTGGCAGGTAGGCGCCGACGGTGGTTTGTCCGTCCGCGTGGCCGCCCTGTCCGTCGGATTTGTTGCCGGCGTAGCGTCCAAGTGCGTCGAGGCTCGCGTCCGCCCCGGCGTCGGCGAGGTTGGCGCCGTTGTTGAGGGCGGTGGTGGTGCCGGCGCGGGCGGCATACTCCCATTGCGCCTCGGTGGGCAGGTCGAAGAGGCGTCCGGTCTTGGCGCGGAGTTTTCCGATGAACGAATCCGCGTCCACGGCGTCACTGGCGGGCCAGCCGGCGCCGGCGGACGCGCCTCGGATATCGTTGTAGGAGATGTTCTCAACCGGTCGTGTGTCGCCGGCGGCGGCGGACGGGGGAGGCGGCGGCGCGCCCATGACCAGATGCCATTGTTTTTGAGTGATTTCAAAAAGGCCGATGTGGTAGGGCTGCGTGAGCGTGACGGTGTGCGCTGTCTCGTCCGGGTAGCGTCCGGTTTCGTTTGCCGGGGAACCCATCGTAAAACTGCCGGGGGTCACGCGGCGCAACCAGAGTTCGGTGGTGCGGCAGGCGGCGTTGGTGGCGATGTCCGCCGGCGGCGCGGCGCTGGTGCTCACGGGGTAGTTTGTGGCGTTCGGGCCGGCGGAGAGGTCAATGATGAGGTAATCGCCATCGGCGCCGGGCGGGACGGCGGCCCATTTCGCGCGAAGCGTGTGGTTGGCGGCGCCGGCGGGCACGGCGGTGTTCGGGGATACTTGCGCGCCGCCGCCACCGGGAGCCGTCCACCAGCCGGCAAAGAGATGGCCGGCGCGCGATGGCGACGGGAGCGCGCCGTAGGACTGGCCGCGCGTCACGGTCTTGGTCGCGGGTTGCGCGCCGAGGTCGCCGCCTTGCGGGTCGAGGGTCACGGTCAAGGTGGGCGGGAGCGGGTTTGCGTTCTGGGCGAGGGTGCCGCTGGCGGGGCTGCCGGTGGCGCCGGGGGCGGTGACGTTGAGGAGTGCCGCGCGCGCGGCGGAGCCGGCGGCGTTTGCGTCGTAGGCGACGGTGATGATGTTGGCTCCGCTGCCGGTGATGGTGCCGGCGGCGATGCCGGTCGAGCCGGAGTTGATGCGCGCCCAGGGCGCGCCGGATGCCATCGAGGCGGACCAGGCCAGCGTGCCTTCGCCGGCGTTGGTCACGGTGAAGGTTGTGCTGCCCGAGGCGACGCCGACGGAGTGGATGGACGGCGTGAGCACCAGCGCGGGCGGGCGCGAGTTGGCCGCTTGCACAAGCGAGACGGTGGCGGGGCTTCCGGTGGCGCCGGGGGCGGTGATTTCGATCTTCGCCGTGCGCGCCGCGCCGCCGGGCGGGTTCGCTTCGTAGGTCAGCGTGATGGTGCCGGCGTTGGTGCCGGTCGAGCCGGAGGTGATGCGCGCCCAGCCGCCGCCGGCGGTCACCGCCGCCGTCCACGGCAGCGTGCCTTCGCCGGTGTTGGCCACGGCGAAGGTCGTGCTGCCCGAGGCGACGCCGACGGAGCGGGTGGCGGGCGTGACCGAGAGCGCGGGCGAGTTTGCGTTCATCTCGATGCCGGCGGAGGCAGAGGTGACGCTGTCGGCGACGTTGGAAACGCGGACGCTGTATTTGGGCGAATCGCCGCCGCCGGTGATGTCGGCGCTGGTGAGCGAGGATACCTTGAGTGTGCCGGTGGTGACGCCGGAGTAGCGGCCCGAGGCGTTGAGCGGGAGGCCGTCCTTGAGCCATTGGTAATAAAGAGGCGCGTCGGAATCGGCGGTGACGGAAAACGTGGCGGTGCTGGATGAGATCGGCGCGTCCGGCAGCACATAGTTCGCCGGCTGCATCGTGATGGACGGCGCGGGCGGCGCGACGAATGAGACCGTGGCCGTCTGGCTGGCGAGGGTGCGGCCATTGGCGTCGGTCACGAGCACGAAGTAGTCGCCGGAGTCGGCGGGGGAGGGGTTGGCGATGGCGAGTGTGTCGGCGGTCGCGCCGGAGATGGCGGCGCCGTCGGCGCGGGTGGTGTTGACGAAGGGGCGGTCATCCTTGTGCCAGAGGTAGGTGAGCGGAGCGGCTGCGCCGGCGGCGGTGACGGTGAGGGTGAGCGGGGCGCCGGGGTCGCCGTTGACGGCGAGCGCGCCGGCGGCGTAGGCGAGCGTGGCGGCGGCGGGTTGGGCGGTGATGACGGGAGTGGCGGTATCGTCGGCGAGCGGCGCGTCGATGCTGCCATTGAGAAGGTAGTGGCCGATGCTGCCGTAGCTGGAGAAGCCGTCGATGGCGGGGTCTTTGAAGCCGCAGCCGGTGATTTTTATAAAATAGGTGCCGGTGGCGAGGTTCTCCAGCGTGCCGGTGGCGGAGAGGGTGTTGAAGGTTTTGTTGGCGGTCGTCGCGCCGGCGGCCTCGGTGTGGCTGGTGCCGAAGGTGACGAGCGTGCCGCCGACGGCGTCTTGAAGTTCGAGGGCGATGTTGAGATTGGGAATGCGCACCCCGGCGACGGCAGGCGCGGCGCGGAGGACGACCGTGCGCGACGCGGGCAGCACGAGGCGGTGGTAATTGGCGTCGGCGGCGGAGGTGATGACGCCGGCTTGCGTGACAAACGAGGTGCCCGAGATGGCGAGCGGGGTGGCGGTGGCGACGGTGGCGCCGATGCCGTCGTCAACGTAACCGGGGAGGGGGGTGGCGGTGGGAATTTTGGTGGCAATCAGGTGAATGTCGTCCGGATTCTTCTGTTCGATGTTTTTTGCCAGGGGGTATTCGCCTTTGCTCCATTGGTTGACCGAGGTGTAATAAGAGGCGCCCATGATGGTTCCCCATGACATGGGGGCGGCGGATATCTGCTGCTTGCTCGAACCGCCGTGGCCGTAGTAGTATCCGCCGTCGGCACTGGAGAGAACACCGGTGGTATCGGGGGGGCTGCGTCCGTCGTGCCTCAAGCCAAAAGTGTGTCCGATTTCGTGCGAGACGGCCTCGGCGATGCCGTCGACGCTCGGGTTGAACACCCAGCACGGCAACATGTCGCCATCATCTCCCACCACACCCACAGTAGCCACGCCGCCGGCTCTTTCATACCAGGAATAGTCAGGGCTGATGATGCAGCGGATGCGGTGGTTAAAGGCGGCTCTCGCGTAGGCGGCGGGGTCGGTGGTAACGTTGATGTTGAAGGGCGCATAGTCCTCGCTGGCACGTTGCCAGACTTGGTGGATTTGCGTGGAGGAGAGGGTGGAGGGCGGGGCCACGATGGGATCTCCGTCGTTATAGAGGGAGTTCCATCTGGTGCCCTCGACGATGGCGCCGTCAAAGACGAGCAGGAGGACGACGGGCGCGCCGGGGCGACTCTCGTAGGCGGGCACGGGCGTGGCGCGCGGCGTGGGCGCGGCGGCGGCGGCCTCCGGAGCGGGCTGGCCGGAGGCGAAGGAGGTTTGCGTGCGGACGGGTTCGTCCGGAGCAGGCGGGTAGGGATAACAAATCACCTCGCCGATGTGTTTTTCCTGCCAGACCGGGCCGTCGACGCCGTCGGTGATGACGAAGGCGCGCTCGTCGTCGAAGATGAGCACGTCGCCGCCCGGCGGGCTTCCGTCCTTCAGGGAAAAGAAAAACGAGGCCCGTCGCCAGCCGTCGAGTTTGCCGCCGACGTAGCGGGTGCCGTCGGGCCGGAGCGTCACGACATTGACGGCGCCCGACACCTGCCGTCCGCCGGGCAGGGTAAACGCGAAGGCGTCGCCTTTGTTTGCCCGTGCGAGGGCGTCGGCAAAGCCGGGGTTGGCGTCCGCCACCCGCTCCGCCTGGGTCGGAGCCGTGGTTCCTTGGGCGGAATGCTCATGGGCGTGGTCATGCGGCGCCGCGCGCCTCCCGTCATCCCCGCCAGATGCGGACGAATCGGGTGGCGCAGTCACTGTTTTAGCCGCGTCATCGGACGGGTGCTGTTCCGGATTGCGGGAGACAATCCATGTGATCAGCGCCGAGGAGAACAACAATACTATAAATACAAACAAAACATGCGGCTTTTTCATTAGAGGCGAGGACGTTGCAAGAAAGGGATGTCTTTGCTGGATGCAAGACTATTAACCAGACGTATTCGGAAATCTTGATTTCGCCGCGAAGCAAAATTCAAGGTGCTTAGCCCCATGTCCGAAGCCGGTAGGAGGCCTCTCCGAGGCTTCCTACCGGCTACGCATAGCATCAGGCACGGTGAGAACCGGGTTTCCGAACACGGCTACTGATGTTACGCAGGCTCCAAGGCAACGAAGCAGTGCGCCCCGGCTGAGCGGCGTCCCGATGGCTGGCTTCGGAGGGGCGGTGAGTGGCTCGTGTTTAGTTGGTAGTGAGTAATACCAATTCCGAACAAAATTTATTCTTTTGGATGGATAGCCGCCGTGCTGCCCATTTCTTTCTCTTTCCTCTTTATCTTTCTCTTTCTCCTCGTTTCCAACCAGTAATGGGAGGAAGGAAGAGAAAGAGGAAAGATAAAGAATAAAGAGAAAGAGCAAAATCG
>JAIRTK010000122.1 GCA_031254955.1 Opitutaceae bacterium | reverse complement strand
TTGAACCTAATAAAAAATGAAACGAGCAAGAAACGCAGTGTTAAAGGTAAGCGTTTAGATGCCGGTTGGGACAATGATTACTTGCTTAAAATACTCCAGATTTAGATGCGTTCGCCCTGACAGGTAGCATGATCAGGCACGCTTATATATCGAAGAGATGATAATAACAGGTCACAGCGGTTTCGGAATTGGTCGGCGCGGAAAAAATAAAAGGGCCTTTGATTTGATAATCGTGCGTGGTCGTCTGGTACTCCTCGCGGTTTAGTTCGCGAGAAAGCATCTTGGCATGCGCCAGCGAAACACCGGGCAAAACAACATAGGCGATTTTCTTTCGCCCTGCCTCGGCGAGGCTTTTATCCAGTATGATAAAATCCGCGCCTTTTGAAAAATCTATGACGCCGTCCGGTTTGATTGCATCCGGGGATGAAATGGAGCATTCGCTGCGCGCGTAAGGGGTCCAGTCCAAGCACATCCTGGGATTCAATGGGGCGGAGAAGGCGCGCTTTTTTATATCAAAAACGGGATCCAGCAGGTTTTGTTTCTCCTCGGGGGCCTGATTGCCGATTCGGAATTTTGGAAATGTTTTCAAGAGGCTGCCGGCTAGGAAAACCTGTTCCATTGTATAATATTCACCCGTGGCCCCGCCTTTGATCACGCCATCGGAAGCATCCATGATGTCCACTGGGCCAGCGGCACCCTCGACCTCCGGATTTGCAGGGCCTTCGGTAAGGGGAAGGGTCGCGCCGGATGATGGTTGCGTGAAATAGGAAAGGCAGGCGCTTGCGAGCTCTTGTAATTTGCTGCAAGTGGCGACAATCCTAGCGCGCTCCACGGCCACGGCGATGCTTATATCGGGAGGGGAATCCAACGAAGGGGAGTCAATGAACACAACCATCCACATGGAATTATATTTCAGCACTAATAAACGATTTTCCAAGCCATTATTGTCTTTTGCCCATATTATGGCCCCATCCTCGCCAACAGGGGCTCGTTTCGCATCAGTTATAGTAAACTTCAATTGCTTGTCCCTTATACGGGCAAACCCGCCGGTCACTTCCAGTTGTTGTATCCATTGAAGAATTACGGGGGCGTGCAACTTGGCGTTTTTTGCGTCGCCGGCGGCCATTGCGTCGAGGAATTTTTGCGCGGTTTCAGCGGCTTTCCCGTCCGGGGCGGGATCCGGCGTGGCGGATAAAAGGCGCGGAGCCAAGCCGGCTGAAATGATGAGGATCGTGCAAAGGAGAGTTTTCATGGATGGATGCGCCCGGGTTGACGCAGGCTCAGAACAGCGCGTTTGAGATCACGCCGACGGCGGTGAGGGGGCCGGAATCGGCGGCGCCGTCCATGGCGCGGTCAATTTTGCGCAGGGTGAGTTTCACGTCGCGCACGAGTTCGTCGTTGGTGATGAGCTGGCCGAAGGTGCTGTTTTCGTTGTTCAGTTTCTCGGTGAGCTGGCGGAGGTTGGCGACGCTGGTGCGGAGGTGGGCGGCGGTGGCGTCGTCGTAGAGGAGCATGCCGAGCGTGCCTTGGCCGTTTTTCACTTGCGAGAAGAGGCCTTGGGCGTCGTTCATGAAGGTTTTCGCCCCGGTGGCGGCGTCCTTGATTTCGCGCACGGCGGCGAGGAGGTTGTCGTAGGCGGCGGGGTCGTTGATGAGTTTGCCGAGGGTGCCTTCGCCGTTGCGGAGCCGGGCGGTGATGTCTTCTAGGTTGGTCATGGTGTGCGCGAGTTTGTCGCGGTTTTCGTTGACCATGCTTTCGATGGTTTTGATGAGGCCGCCGCCGCCTTCGGCGCCGGAGCCGAGCGCGCCGCTGATCTGGCCGATGGTGTTTTTGATGTCTTGGCCGATGCCGCCAAATTCGGCCATGATTTGGTTGAGGTCGGGGGTGTCTTTGGTGCGGAGCGTGCCTCCGGGGGGCACGGGCGCGGCGGACGGGGTGCCGAGGTCGAGCGAGATGTAGTTCGAGCCGATGAGGCCGGACATGGCGATGGTCGCGGTGGCGTCGGAGGCGATGGCGATGGCGTCGTTGATGAAGAGGGTGGCTTGGGCGCGGCCTTGCGCGAGGCCGACGGTTTCGACGCGGCCAATGGGCACGCCGGCCATGCGCACGGCGTCGCCGGGTTTGAGTTCGCGCAGCGAGGCGAAGGTGGCGGTGACTTGGTAGCCTTCTTTTTGGCTGAAGCCGCCGTCGTGCAGCGCCTGCCAGGCGGTCCAGACGAGGGCGACGCCGATGATGAAGAAAAGGCCCACGCGGGCGGTCATTTGTGTTTGGTTCATAGTGCCTCCATTTTTTGATAACGTGGTTGGGCGAGGTCGATTTTCGGGTTGAGGAAGTCGGTGATTTCGGGGTCGGTGAGGGCGCGCAGGCCGCCGGGGGTTTCGAGGGCGCGGAGTTCGCCGCGCATGAGGATGGCGACGCGGTCGGATATGGTGAGCGCGAGGTCGCGGTCGTGGGAGACCACGATGCTGGTGACTTGGTATTCTTGGCGGAGCGTGGCGATGATTTCGGTGATGGTGGCGGCCATCACGGGGTCGAGTTCGGAGGTGGGTTCGTCGTAGAGGAGGATTTGCGGTTCCATGACGAGGGCGCGGGCGATGGCGACGCGTTTTTTCATGCCGCCGGAGAGTTCGGAGGGGTATTTCCGGGCGGCGTTTTCGAGCGAGAGGATTTTCAGGGCGCGCAGGACGCGGGCGCGGATGCCGGCGCGGTTGTCGAGGCGGTGCTCAAGGGGGTGGAGCGCGAGGTTGTCGAAGACGGTCAGGGAGTTGAAGAGCGCGCCGGCTTGGAAAACGAGGGCCAGGGCGAAGTGGTCGCGCGTGGCGGGGCGGGCGGGGTCGAGGCCGTTGATGCGGATGGTGCCGGCGGTGGGCAGGTCGAGGCCGGCGATCTGGCGGAGGAGCACGCTTTTCCCGGAGCCGCTGGGTCCCATGATGGTGAAGATTTCGCCGGGCCGGATGGAGAGGGTGATGCCGGTCAGGACGGTTTGCGGGCCGAAGCTTTTGGTCAGGCCGGCGATTTCGACGCCGACGGGCTGGTGGCGCGCGGGGGGCGCGTGGGTGGCCGGGGTTTGGGCGGGTTTGGGCGGCGGCGGCGGCGGGTCGGTTTGCATCAGGAAAGGGCTTTGGTGATGAAGTAGTCGAGGCCGAGGATGGCCACGAGCGAATAAACCACGGAGCGGGTGACGGCGAAGCCGATTTCACGCGGGCCGCCCGTGGTGCGGAGGCCGGTGTTGCAGGCGATGAGGATGACGACGAAGCCGAAGATTTCGGCCTTGATGAGGCCGTCCACGAGTTTCGGGAAGTCGAGGTAGGCGCGCACGGCGTTGAAATACACGTCGGTGGACACGCCGATGACCGCGACGTATTTGCAGACCACCGCGCCGCCGATCCAGCCCATGAGGATGCCGATCATGGTGAGCACGGGCATGTAGAGGAGGACGGCGAGCAGGCGCGGGAGGACGAGGAAGCGTTCGGGCGGGATGTTCATGGTCACGAGCGCGTCGATTTCTTGGTAAACTTTCATGGACGCGAGTTCGGCGGTGATGGCCGAGGCGACGCGTCCGGCGACGAGGATGGCGACGATGAGGGGGCCGAGTTCGCGCACCATGGCTTCGCCGACGAGCGTGCCGATGACTTCTTTCATGCCGACCGGCTGGAGAGTAAGCCCGGCTTGGAGCGCGAGCACCGCGCCGATGGAAAAGCTGAGGAGCGCGACGATGGTGATCGAGGCGTAGCCGCCGAGGAAGGCTTGTTCGACGGTGCGTTTCAGGATGCGCGGCGCGGCGGGCAGCATGCGGAAGGCGCGCACCGCCAGAAGCACGGCGGCTCCTATCCAGTCGAAGGTGGCGTAAAGTTGTTTCATTTTTTGGGAAAATCAGGAGTCGGGATTTTGGATTTAGAAATCAAGATTTTGGGATCAGGATTTTGGGTTTTGGATTTTAGATTCAGGATTCTGGATTCTGGATTTAGAAATTAAAAATCTGAAAAATGGCGATGCGATGGTGTCCTTTCCAAATTCTGGTTTTTAACTTCTAACTTCTAACTCCTAATTTCTAACCGAGGTTTCGCGGGCCGGCGTAGCGCAGGCGCGGGAACGCCGGTAGGGAGGTCTCTCCGAGGTCTTCGTCGGGCCGGGCCGGGCAGGATGTTTGGAATTTCATGGGTAAATCGGTAAATCGAAGCGTTATCGCGGCGGTCTCGGCGAGGCCGCCTTGCCTTGGGCTGGTTGCGTTGGGTGGTTCAAATGGACTCCTCCGCGTAACAGCAGTTTTTAATTTATTTCCCCGCCGCTTGAAAAACGGGGCGGGCGCTGCCGCCGCGAGTGTGGTAGGCGAGGTGGCGTCTGGAGGGATGCCGGATGGGCGGCGCGGCGGCGTCCGTTTTCGCAAAGGCCGGGCCTTCGGGGCGGAATTTGAGGAGGAAGGGCCGCCAGCCGCGATCCGGCCTCCGGTCGAGGCCGACCACGCCGTTGAGCAACGCGTGGCGTTTGTAGCCGGCGTTGCCGTGCGCGGAGTAGAGCGGGCCGAGGTGGAACTCGCGCACGTCAGGCTCGCGGCGGTAGGTGACGAAGTTCCAGAGCAGCGAGTGGCGGAACGCGCCCGGCGCGGCTTGTTCGTAGCGATAAAGCGCGAAGAGCGGCGACCAGATGAGGCGCACAGGCTCGTTCGTCGGCAGGAACACTTCCAACGGGCTGAGCGCCTGAATCTGGCGGCGGCCCGCCCCGTCGCTCCACGTGGTGCAGAAGGGCCAGACCGTGGTTTTGTTGGCCGGGCGCGGCGCGGGTTGGCCGAGGCTTTGCTGCCGGGTCGAATGATAGAGGAAAAAGAGGGCTTGGTGGCGTTCATAGGCGTTTTGCCCGTCGCTCCAGAGCATGTGTTTCCAGAGCGGCCAGAGCACCCAGGTTTTCTCCCGGTTCGGGGTTTTCGAATGCGTGTAGAACGGCGCCCAGCGGTTCACGCGCTGGCGTTCGCCGCGGCCTTGCACGAAAAACGGCCAGAAGTAGCGCGTCTCGTCGTAGCGGTGGGGCGCGGTCGTGCGGGTGCTGCCAAAAAACAGCAGGTAGTTCCGGCTGGTCGTGGTCTGGCTCGTCTCGCCGTAGTAGAAGGGCAGAAAGCCGGTTTTCACCGCGGGTTGCTGCTCCCACAGGTTGTATTCGTTGCGGAAGAGCAGCGGCCAGAGCAGGTAACGCTCGCGGTAGGCGTTTTCCTTGCCCCGCCGGCCAAAGAACGGCCAGAACGCAAATCCGTGGTTGCCCTCGCCTTCGGTCCAGCGGAAAAACGGCCAGAACAACGTGGTCGTCGCGACGTTGTTGCGCTCGTAGCGCGCGTAAAACGGCCACATGAACCAGGTGATGCGGTCGCTCAGCAGCCGGCTGTCCACGCTGCCGTAGATGGGAAACACGGCGCGATAGGACTTTTCAGGCGCGCCGGCGACTTGGTTGGAAAAGTAGAACGGCCACAGGTCGAAGCGGTTGTCCGTCTTCTCTTCGGCGGTCGGGCGGATGGCCGGGTCGTGGTCGTGATTGATCGCGCCCAGCACGCTCCACGCATAGCCGCCCCGCTCCTTCGCCGTGTAGTTGAGAAACGGATACAGGAAATGGGCGTGGGTGAGGTTTCCGTCGGGGCCGCGTTTTTCCACGTAGAGCGGACGCAAGCCGCCGGAGGTCGTCGCGCCGTCGTTCCGGCGGAAAGGTGAAAGCGGGCGGCTGAACGCGAGCGGCCCGGCGGCGTCCCACGAGGCGGCGGAGGCGGCGGGCGTGGTGGTCGGAGCCGTCCGGGGGGCGGGCGGGGCGTCGCGCCCCACCCAGAACGGCCAGTAGTTGGTTTCGGCGCCGAAGGCGTGGCCGCGCAACCGCGCGCCGCCCGCGCAAAGGGCCGCGGCACAAAAGATCGGGAGCAGGAACCTGGCGTGCATTCAGTTGTGTTTTTGAAAAATGGGAAAAATCCGGCTGCAACCCACCCGCGCCGTCACGGCGCGGAAAGTCGGAAGTCGCGCAAGCACGGAGTTGATTGGATGCCTAACTAGATGCGGCGAACGCGTTGGCGCAACCGTATTCAGTGGATACGAACCGGAACAGGCGCCATCCCAAGCGGAACGGCTCCGGTTTTCTTTGCGCGTCTTGTTGTCTTGTTCATGGCGGAAGAGAAAGAGAAAGAGAAAAAGAGGAACCCCGCTCTTTTCGACGGCTGAACACAAACCGATAAACTCACGCAGAGACGCGAAGGCGCGGAGAAAAAATCTGGATTTCTCCGCGCCGCCGCGCCTCTGCGTGAGAAAAAACACCCATTCAAAATAGCGACGAACCGAAAAAGAAGAAAGGGGGAGTGCCTAACTTGGAGTCGCCCTCCTCCCGCCGTTCCCTGCCGGAAAATCCTACGGTTGACCCCGTTCATAAACTCGCAAGTCTCGCGCCAACCCATCGCATGCGAGTCCCATTGCACATTGTCGAGGCCCGACGCGAACGCCTCCGCGCGCTTATTCGCCACGACGGCTTTCTCCCCATCGCCGACATCTGCCGCCAACTCGGCATCTCCGAGGCCACCGCGCGCCGCGACCTCGCCGCCATCGAGGCAGGCGGACACATCACGCGCACCTACGGCGGCGCCCTCGCCGACTACAACGTCTCCTTCGCCTCGCTCGGCGAACGCGCCAAGCGCGCCCGCTCCGCCAAGGCCCTCATCGCCCGCGCCGCCATCCGGCACGCGCCCTTCTCCGGCGCCTTCTTTCTCGATGCCGGCACGACCATCCTCGCCTTCGCCCGCCTCCTCGCCCGCCGCCCGCGCCAGCGCCTCACCGTCGTGACCAACAGCCTCGCCATCGCCTCCGTCATCGGCGGCGCGCCCGGCATCACGCTGCACCTGCTCGGCGGCGTGTTTCTCCACCGCCAGGCCAGCCTGCTCGGCGACGACGACCCCGTCCGCACGCTCGCCCGCTGGCGTTTCGACGCGGTTTTTCTCGGCGGCGAGGCGATGAACCGCGAGGGCATTTTCAACTCGCACCCCGAACTCGTCCACCTCCAACGCGCCGTCGTCGCGCGTGCCAGGAAGGTCTTTTTCTGCATCGACGCCACCAAGCTCGACCGTGCCACGCCCCACCACGTCGCCGCATGGAAAACCATCGGCCACCTCGTCACCGACGCCACGCCCGGCCAGCTCGCCGCCGCCGGCATCGTCCTGCGGAAAAACCAATATATAAAGGCGGACGGGAAATGACACGGGGCCATTCAAAGAGAAGTCAGCATCAAAAGGGATAAGGAAGGCCGCTCGCGCAAGGAGCGGCGGCGTCCCGCCGCCGGTAGGGCGAGACATGCCTCCGAGTCGCGAGTCGCAAGTCGCAAGCCGTAAGTCGCGACTAGCGAGTCGCTTCGCCCTGCCCTCAAGCATTCGCCTGCGCAACCTCAGTCAACTCTACTTTGTTAACTGAGGTTTGTTAACAGAGGCTAAGCGGACGGCTGGCGGGATTGCGTGGCCTAGGCGACCAAACCTGTCCGCGAAGCGATTAATAACTGATGTTACGCGGAGCAGGCAGGCGCCGGAGCGGGCGGGCCGCCCGCGTTCCATTTTCGCTATGAGTGAAGTTGCGCGGCCATGCTACTCATCATGTCGCGGAGGGGTCTCCGGCGCTTCCTTGTCCGCATCCGCTCCGCATAATACCAATTCCGAACGAAATTTATTCTTTTGGATGGATGACCGCCGTGTTGCCCATTTCTTTCTCTTTCCTCTTTATCTTTCTCTTTCTCCTCGTTCCCAACCAGTAATGGGAGGAAGGAAGAGAAAGA